>JANOAP010000658.1:0-11012 GCA_031411175.1 Rhodoferax sp.
ATCGGGGTGAAACGCTGGGCATTGTTGGTGAGTCGGGTTCCGGCAAGACCACCTTGGGCATGGCGCTTCTGGCACTGCAATCGTTGTCGGCGGGCCAGGTCATCATGGACCAGCAGCGCATGGACAATGCCGACCGCAACACGCTGCGAAAAATGCGCAAGCGCATGCAGGTGGTGCTGCAAGACCCGTTTGCGTCGCTTTCACCGCGCATGACGGTCGGGCAGATTGTGGGCGAGGGGCTCGCTTTGCATCAGCCGGACTTGACCCCGCAAGAGCATCAACGCAAGGTGCAGGCCATTCTGGATGAAGTAGGGTTGTCTGAAAAGAATGGTTTGTATGGCGTGTTGAACAGATATCCGCATGAGTTCTCTGGCGGGCAGCGCCAGCGCATTGCGATTGCGCGGGCTGTGGTGCTGGAGCCTGAAGTGCTGGTGCTGGACGAGCCTACGTCGGCACTGGACGCATCAGTGCAGCAGCAGGTGCTGGCGTTGCTGGCTGAGTTGCAGCAACGCCATGGGCTGTCTTACGTTTTCATCAGCCACGACCTGGCGGTGATTCGTGCCATGGCGCATCGGGTGATGGTGATGAAGGATGGCGACGTGGTGGAAGAGGGTGAAACTCTGGCGCTGTTTGCTGAGCCGCAGCAGGCGTATACGCGGGATTTGATTGCTGCTGCGCATTTGGTCTGATTTTTTGAGGGGCCTCGCGCCCGGCACGGCGACAGCGCAATGAGCATGCGGTTTTGGAGTGGAATCACGCGCGGGGTGGGAAAATCGGTCAAGCTTTCGCTTGGCGATTTTTGGTGTTGCACCACGGCGGTTACCGCGCACCTTCCACACCAAAGCCCGGTCACATTGCACTATCACCGTACCGGGCGGGCGTTTTTCACCTTGACCGTTCGGGTACAGTTACCTCGGGCATCAGAAATGGGATGCAACGGGAAGAAAGTATCAAAAATTCCGATTCAAGGCTGTCGAGTTTGTCATTATTTCTAACGTGGCAATCTATTCAAATGGGGTGGGAGGATATGCTGTTTTGTATCGGTGAAATTGCCCCGCAATGCCGCAGCACTTGCTGTATGGGTTGAGTTATGCATCACGGAGAACTCGCAATGATTCGGTTGCTATTAATTTTCTCTCTCGTTCTTGTCACTGGGTGCGCTGGCGTGGTTCAGTCAAATGTGGTTGTATTTCATGAGTTGCCCACCATGCCGACAAAGGTCAAGTACGCTGCAGTTCCTTTCAAAGAGCAGCAAGGCAGCCTAGAGCACAAAGCCTATGAACGACAAATAAAAGAGGAGTTGACGAAACGAGGTTTTGTTGAAGTGCCTACCGAAGAGGCCGACGTAGTGATGTTTTTTTCTTACGGCATTGATAATGGCAAAGAGGTTGTATGGTCGTACCCGATCTTCGGTCAAACAGGTGCGTCATCAAGCTATACAACAGGCACTGTCAGGAGTTATGGTAACTATGCCACCTACAGTGGCACTATATACAGAACCCCAACATACGGTGTGATTGGTTCTGGTGTAACTTCGGACACCGAATACAGTCGGTTCCTAAAAGTTGAGTTGCTTGAAAGTCCGGCCCTTGCAAAGGGAGGCATCAAGAAAATTTATGAAGCCAATGTCGTAAGTTCGGGCTCAAGCAATCAGATCGCAGTAGTCATGCCCACAATGATCAGAGCACTCTTTGAAGATTTCCCCGGAAAAAGTGGCAGTACCCGTAACACCGCCTTGCAATTGGTTAAGTAGGCCATGTGTTGTGTAACATGGTGATTAAGCGGGACGAGCTAAAAGCGGCGCGCCTCTTACTGTTATTTTAGATCTCATAAATCGAAACCATGCTCTGTGCGAAATGCGGAATGAGCTACGTTCCAGGAATCCCAGACAACGAAGCTACGCACGAGGCCTATTGCGACCTCATATGCAATGGCCCGGCAGTTGACACCACTTCGTCTGAGCACGTCGTGTGGGAGTCGTCACAGGATCAAATCCTTCTCGTAACTGATGCTTCTCCCGCGAAGTACAAAAAGCTCGCCCACGATGCCTCCAAGTGCGCGAACTGCGAGATGAGATACGACAGCGGAATCTACCGGGAGTACGACCCGCCTGACCAGCGCCACATTCGAATCTTTCTCTATGCGCGTGATGCTCGCGTCATCGCATTGCTAGTCTTCGAACGCAGATCAAAAGTCTGGCGGTGCCTGTGGAATGGCGTGGAAACTCCTGAGTGCGTGGAACAGCCCGAGAAGGGGCCAATGTGGAGTGTCGGATTCCTTTGGGTGCACGGCACTAGACGGAGAGTCGGCGTAGGTAAAGCTCTATTTCACCGTGCAAAGCGCCACCTCAACCTTACCGAAGACGAAGTGGGTTGGTACACGCCCTTCAGTACGGAAGGCCAAACGTTTGTCCGTCACGAGTACCCAACTTATTTCTACGTGGCAAAGTGACACCGGATCCTTTGCAGGAACTTCTAATTTAATCAATGGTCGATATTGGGCTCGCTTGATGACTCCATCTTCAAATTTTGCATAGAAAGAGCAAACAGAGTTTTGCGACAAAACTGGGCTTTGTGCTCACACTGGCGCCGTCAGCTTGGCTGAAGACCAAGCTCGTCCTGTTCAAGCCCTGATAGTTACATCACGTCTATTCCACCCCAGAATCTGGGCACTGAGCGTGGTGATTGGGTCATGTGACCGGGCTTTGGCGTGAAAGGCGCGCGGCAGCGGCCATTGCGCACCTCTAAAAATCGCCAAGCGAAAGCTTGACCGATTTTTCCAACCCGCGGGTGATTTCACGCCAAAACCGCATGCGCATGGCCCGGTCGCCGCGCGGTGGTCAATCAGCCAAAGAACCAAATCAGTCGAAGAACCAAAGGAAGCAACTCCAAGAACAGCAGCTAAGCTCAATCCCCGAAGCCCACCCCGGCGGAAACCCGGCCCAGGCTTCAAACGCAGGGTGCTCATCAAACGGCTTTTCCAGCACCGCGAGCAAATCGCGCACCACCGAGAAGTCCTTCAGCTTGGCAGCCCGGATAGCCTCTTCACCCAAATGATTGCGCAAAACGTATTTCGGGTTAGTTTTGAGCATCAAATCGGCCACCAGCCCCCGAGAAAAATGCTTGATGCGCTCTGAATACTGTAGCAACCAGGTGTCAAAAGCGGCCTGGTCAATAAACAGATCGCGCACCGTGTCCACGCCCGCACCCGCCATGTGCTGGCTCAGCCGCCGCCAGAAAATCGTGAAGTCCACGCCTTCCGTGGCCAGTAGCTTCAGCGTCGTTTCAATCAGGTCGCGGTCGTCAGCCTGTAAGTCGATCAACCCCAGCTTGGCCAGCATGAGGCGTTCAAACGCGGCGGGGAACACCGTTTTGTATGACTCCAGCGCGGCAATGGCCAACGCCTGCTCGCCAATCAATGGCAGCAGCGCCTGGCCCAGGGCATAGAGGTTCCAGTAGGCAATACTGGGCTGCTTGTTGAATGCATAGCGGCCACCGGTGTCACTGTGGTTGCAGATGTGGCCGGGCACATAGGCGTCCAGAAACTGGAAAGGGCCGTAGTCAATTGTCAGGCCCAGAATGCTCATGTTGTCGGTGTTCATCACCCCATGGCAAAAGCCGACCGACTGCCATTGCGCCAGGGTTTCGGCGGTGCGCTCGCTTACCGATTCCAGCAAGGCAGCATAGGGGTTGCCTGCGAATTTTGAGGTAGAGCGGCAATCCGGGTAATAGCGGTCAATCACGTAATCGGCCAGCGTCTTCAACTGCTCATGCTGGTCGCTGTGGGAGAAATGTTCAAAGTGCCCAAAGCGGATAAAGCTGGGCGCCACGCGCGTGACCACGGCAGCGGTCTCGATCTCTTCGCGGCGCACACGGGCGTCCGAGCCCGTCACGCACAACGCGCGCGATGTGGGGATGCTTAAAGCCTGCATGGCCTCGCTGCACAGAAACTCGCGGATGCTGGAGCGCAATACGGCGCGGCCATCGCCCATGCGGGAATAGGGCGTGCGCCCCGCGCCTTTCAGCTGGATTTCCAGACCTGCATCAGGGTTGTGCGGGTTCGCATGCCGCGGTGCCCGCGCTTCGCCCAGCAGAATAGCCCGCCCGTCACCCAGTTGTCCGGCCCATTGGCCAAACTGATGGCCGCTGTACACGCTGGCCAGTGAGCTTGTGCCCATCAGATTGACATTGCCGCTGAGGGCTTCAAGCAGGGCGGGGGAATCCATCAGCGACGCGTCCAGCCCCAGTTCATGGGCAACGGCCAGGCTCTTGCCCACCCAGTAAGGTGAGGGCAGCGGCTCGGGTGACAACGGCGTGTAAAAGTCAAGGCCCAAATCCGCAAAGCCATTGCGCCAGGTCAATCCCAGTTCCACGCCACCCTGATGATCGGGATTTTTTTGACTTTCAATTGGGCTTTGCACGACGGTGTTCATGCGAAGATTGTCCCGTAAAGGTAATGGCAATATCGTTGTCTGCGGTATTCTTCGCCGGTATCCGATTTTCATCCCCTCAAAAACTTCAGGAGCTTTCTCATGCTTGGGTTAATGCAGAGTCAACAGTTACTTATTTCTTCCTTGATCGAGTTCGCCGACCGCCATCATGGCGAGGGCGAGATCGTCTCGCGCCGGGTGGAGGGCGACATCCACCGCTACACCTGGAAAGACGTGGCCGCCCGGTCCCGCCAGGTCGCCAATGCGCTGGACGGCATGAAGATCGGCTTTAGCGACCGTGTGGCCACCCTGGCCTGGAACGGCTACCGGCATCTGGAACTCTACTTTGGCGTGAGTGGTTCCGGCCGCGTGCTGCACACACTGAACCCGCGCCTGCACCCGGACCAGATCGCCTGGATTGCCAACCACGCCGAAGACCAGGTGCTGTGTTTCGACATGAGCTTCCTGCCCATCATCAAGGCCATTCACAGCAAGTGCACCGCCGTCAAACACTATGTGGCCTTGTGTGATGCCGACAAGCTGCCCGCCGACAGCGGAATCCCCGGCCTGATCAGTTATGAAGCCTGGATTGGTACCCAAGCCAGCCAATACCGGTGGCCGGATTTTGATGAGAACTCGGCCTCCAGCATGTGCTACACCAGCGGTACCACAGGCAACCCCAAAGCTGCGCTGTACAGCCATCGCTCTACCATGCTGCATGCGTTTGCGGGCGCGCTGCCGGATGCCTTGAGCATGAGCGCACGCGACTCGATCCTGCCCGTGGTGCCGATGTTCCACGTCAACGCCTGGGGCCTGCCGTACTCGGCAGCCATGACAGGTGCCAAGCTCGTGTTTCCTGGCCCGGCGATGGATGGCAAGTCGATTTTTGAGTTGATCGAAGCCGAAAAGGTGAGCTTTGCCGCCGGTGTGCCCACGGTGTGGCAGATGATGCTGGGCCACATGCAGGCAGGCGGGCTGAAGTTCTCCACACTCAAGCGCACGGTGATTGGCGGCTCGGCCTGCCCACCGGCCATGATCACGGCCTTCAACGATGTCTATGGCGTTGAAGTGCTGCACGCCTGGGGCATGACCGAAATGTCGCCGCTGGGTACAGTGTGTACGCTCAAGAACAAGCATCTGCCCATGTCCTCTGACGACAAGATGAAGGTGCGCCTCAAGCAGGGGCGGGGCATCTTTGGTGTGGACATGAAGATCGTGGACGAAGCCGGGAAAGAACTGCCCTGGGATGGCAAGGCCTATGGCGACCTGCTGGTCAAGGGGCCGTGGATTATCAGTGCGTACTTCAAGGGCGAAGGCGGCAGTCCGCTCGTGGATGGCTGGTTCCCCACCGGTGACGTTGCCACCATTGACCCGGACGGCTACATGCAGATCACCGACCGCAGCAAGGACGTGATCAAGTCCGGCGGCGAATGGATCAGTTCCATCGACGTGGAGAACATCGCCATGGCACACCCGGCGGTTGCCATGGCCGCCTGCATTGGCATGAAGCACCCCAAATGGGATGAGCGCCCCATCATTGCGGTGGTCAAGAAGCCCGGTGCCGAGGTGTCGCGTGATGAGCTGATTGCATTCTTTGACGGTAAAACGGCGAAGTGGCAGATTCCGGACGACGTGGTGTTTCTCGAGGCCATTCCGCTGGGGGGCACAGGCAAAATGCAAAAGACCAAGTTGCGCGAAATTTTGAAGGACTACAAGTTACCGGGCCTGTGACACTGCTGTTCACCCATGGTGCAGCGTTCGTCGTTCAGTCACCTGCGCGATAGAGGCTAGGGCAAGCCCTAACGCTGCACCGCACAACTTCCGCTACGCTACGTCAGTTTTTAAATAATCATCAGGAGCTAGATATGAAGTTTGCCGTCAAATTGTTGACTGCCTCAGTTGTGTTTGCGTGTGCCGGTATGGCTCATGCCCAAAAGGGCGAGACCGTCAAAATCGCGTTCATCGATCCCCTCTCTGGCCCATTTGCCAACGTCGGTCAAAACCAGCTCAAGAGCTGGCAGTTTGTGGCCGACCGCTTCAGCGGTGCCAAAAATCCGGCGGGAGTCAAGTTTGAAGTCACCGGCTTTGACAACAAAGGGTCTCCCCAGGAAAGCCTGAACACGCTCAAGGCGGCCATTGATCAAGGCTTCCGTTACATCACCCAGGGCAACGGTTCGGGTGCGGCACTTGCGCTGGCTGATGCCGTGGCCAAACACAACGAACGCAATCCGGGCAAGGAAGTCGTGTACCTGAACTATGCTGCGGTGGACCCGGCTTTGACCAACGAGAAATGTGACTACTGGCATTTCCGTCTTGACGCGGACACCACCATGAAGATGGAAGCGCTGACCACCTTCATGAAAGATCAGCCGAAAGTCAAAAGCGTATACCTTCTCAACCAGAATTACTCGCACGGCCAACAGGTGGCCCGCTATTTCAAGGAGGGCATTGCCCGCAAGCGCCCTGATGTGAAGATTGCAGGAGAAGACCTACACCCAATTGGCCAGGTGAAAGATTTCGCGCCCTATGTGGCCAAAATCAAGCAGTCCGGTGCTGACACCATCGTCACCGGCAACTGGGGTGCTGATTTGACACTGCTCGTCAAGGCGCTCAATGATGCCGGCCTCAAGCTGCCGATGTACACCTATTATGCTGGCGTGACCGGTACACCTACCGCCCTGGCTGCCGGCGGTGAGGGTGAGGTTTATGTGATTGCCTACGGTCACTCCAACCATACCGGGGACCTGGGTGCGATGGGTGCCGAGTTCAAGAAGAAATTCAACGACGACTACTACACCTTCGCTACCCTCAATGGCATCCAGTTGTTAGGTGCCGCGATGGCCAACGCTAAATCCACCAATGCGGTCAAGGTAGCGGCGGCCATGGAAGGCTTGAGCGTCAAGAGCTATGCGGGTGACGTCCAGATGCGCAAGTCGGACCACCAGTTGCAACAGTCCATGTTTGTGACCAAATGGCAGAAGGTGGACAAAAAGAACCCCTATAGCGTAGAAAATACGGGCTATACATTTGTCCCGGTCAAGCAAATGGACCCCTATGTGGCCAGCACGCCGACCAGCTGCCAGATGAAGCGCCCAGCCTGAGTTCATCCACCTTACCTGAGCGCCTGACGGCGTTCAAATGCCGGGTGTAACTAGCCCGGCATTTTTATTGGGTTTTTTCAACGGGTCAAACAGCTTAAACAGGTACGAGGGACGCCATGGAGTTTTACACCATCTCATTGCTGAACGGCATCAGCTACGGACTGTTGCTGTTCATGCTTAGCTCCGGGCTGACGCTGATCTTCAGCATGATGGGCGTTCTCAACTTCGCCCACGCGTCCTTTTACATGCTGGGTGCCTACTTTGCGTACACCGTGACCTCGGTCGTAGGATTCTGGCCCGCGCTGTTGGTGGCACCTCTTCTTGTGGGGGTTCTTGGCGCGGCGTTTGAGCGATATTGCCTGCGACGGGTGCATAAGTTTGGACACGTGCCCGAGCTGTTGATTACCTTTGGGCTGAGTTACATCATTCTTGAACTGGTGCAGCTCGTGTGGGGGCGCAGCTCGGTGGACTACCGTGTCCCCGTCGCGTTGGATGGGCCCTTGTTTACCCTGTTTGGCACGCAGTTCCCGACCTATCGGGCCTTCATGATGTTCGTGGCATTGTTGATGCTGCTGGCCATATGGCTGTTATTGACCCGAACACGCATTGGGCTGGTCATTCAAGCGGCTTTGACCCACCCGGAAACCGTTGAGGCACTTGGGCACAACGTGCCTCGCGTGTTCATGATGGTATTCGGCGGCGGCTGTGCGTTGGCCGGCCTGGCAGGTGTGATTGGTGGCAATGCTTATGTTACCGAGCCAAGCATGGCGTTTTCGGTTGGCGGTGTGATTTTTGTGGTGGTGGTAGTAGGAGGCATGGGGTCGCTGGCGGGGGCATTTCTGGCGTCGCTTCTGATTGGCATTTTGCAGACCTTTGCCGTGGCCATTGATGCGTCGGTTCAGTCCGCGCTTCAGGCGGTAGGGGTCATGCTGTCGCCGTCCACGTTTGGCTATGCCCTTTGGAAGCTCAAGATCAGTCAGGTGGCACCTATCCTGCCCTATCTCTTTCTGGTGTTGATCCTGATTTTTCGGCCCAAGGGCCTTCTTGGAAAGCGGGAGGGTTGAGCCATGAGCCAAAACGTTTCCCCCGTTAAATCCTTTAACGCAGGCCGTTTTGTGGTCTGGACGGGCTTTGCCCTGGTCCTGATGCTTGTGCCGATGGTCTTTACCAGCAGCCTGAGCCACACCATGCTAAGCCAGATGGGCATTGCCATCATCGTGTGCCTGAGCTACAACATTTTGTTGGGGCAGGGTGGCATGCTGAGTTTTGGACATGCCGTTTATTCGGGTATGGGGTCGTTTCTGGCCATTCATACCCTGAACCAGGTGACAGGCGGGCTGCCCTTGCCCGTGAGCTTGATTCCGATCGTGGGCGGCTTGTCGAGCATGCTCGTTGCCATACTTCTGGGGTGGGTGACTACCAAGAAGGCGGCTACGCCGTTCGCCATGATCACCATGGGCATTGGCGAACTGGTTTGGGCCATGTCGCTGATGTTTCCCGAGTTTTTCGGGGGCGAGGGCGGGGTCTCTGGAAACCGCGTGGCCGGTGCCAAAACCTTTGGCATTACCTATGGGCCGCAAATTCAGCTTTACTACCTGATTGCTCTCTACACGTTTGTTTGTACGGGTTTGATGTTCGCTTTCACCCGAACGCCGCTGGGCCGCATGTTGAATGCCGTGCGCGACAACCCCGAGCGTGTTGAGTTTGTGGGTTACGACACCCAAAAAGTACGCTACATCGCGTTCATTGTGGCCGCTTTTTTTGCTGGAATTTCAGGTGGACTCGCAGCCTTGAACTTTGAAATTGTCACATCGGAAGTCGTCAGTGGGTACCGCTCCGGTGCGTACCTGCTGTTTACCTTTTTAGGCGGTGCCACGTTTTTCTTCGGGCCCATCATTGGTGCTATCTTGATGGTGCTGGCCTTTGTTTTGTTGTCAGAGTTCACCAAGGCCTGGTTGTTGTACCTGGGCTTGATATTCCTGTTCATGGTCATGTTTGCGCCTGGCGGCGTGGCCTCTTTGATCATGATGAACTTGCGGGTGGCGATGTTTGGCCATTTGCGAAAACTCGGGGTGAGTTACCTGGCGCTTGTAATCACCGGGCTGGTCGTCCTGGTGGGTGCCGCCGCCATGATCGAGATGACCTACCACTTGCAATTGAATGCCGCGCTTGGCCCGGAACTGCCGTTTATGGGTGTTACCTTGAACGCCAAAGGTGTGAATAGCTGGTTGGGTTCCGCGTTTGTCATGCTGGCCGGGCTCAGCCTTTTCGAAATCTTCCGCCGGCGATTTGTGCGCAAGTGGGGCCAGATTCAAGAGAGCATAGAACTAGAAATCAAGCGGAGGGAAAGCCTGTGACCACGACCTACGCACTGGAACTCAAGGACTTGCGCAAGAGCTTTGGCAAGACAGAGATTATTCGCGGTATCAATCTGGCCATCCCAGTCGGCGAGCGGGTCGGCATCATTGGGCCGAACGGCGCTGGCAAATCAACCCTGTTCAATCTGATCAGTGGTCGATTTGAGCCAAGCAGCGGTGACGTGATGCTCAATGGGCAACGTCTGAACGGCAAGAAACCGTTCGAGATCAATCACATGGGTTTGAGCCGCAGTTTTCAGATCACCAACATTTTCCCCAAGCTCAGCGTGTTTGAAAACCTGCGCTGTGGCGTGTTGTGGAGCCTCGGCTACAAATATACCTTCCTGAAATTTCTGGCTGACCTGGACGATGCGAATCAGCGTGCCGAGGAACTCATGGCCATGGTTGCGCTGGACAAAAAACGCGATGTGCTGGCCATGAACCTGACCTATGCCGAGCAACGCGCCCTGGAGATCGGCATCACCATTGCCGGTGGGGCCAGTGTGATTTTGCTCGACGAACCCACAGCGGGCATGAGCAAATCCGAGACCAGTCGCTTCATCAAACTGATCAAGGATGTGACGGTGGGCAAGACCCTGCTGACCGTCGAGCACGATATGGGCGTGGTATTTGGCCTTGCCGACAAGGTTGCCGTCGTGGTGTATGGCGAGGTATTGGCCTATGACGTGCCCGATGCGGTACGTGCCAACCAGCGGGTGCAGGAAGCGTACCTTGGCTCTTCTGTGGCAGACGCCCAGGTGGGAGGGCACTGAGCATGCTAAAAATTCAAAACCTCCACGCGTACTATGGCAAGAGCCACGTCCTGCATGGCGTTGACTTTGAAGTCAATGCGGGTGAAATCGTGGCCTTGTTGGGTCGCAATGGTTCTGGACGATCCACCACGGCCAAAGCCATTATGGGCCTGGTTGATTGTGAAGGGTCCTTGCTCTGGAAAGGGCAGCAGATTCTGGGCAAGCGCACCTTTGAGGTGGCCCATTTGGGCATTGGCTATGTGCCCGAGAGCCGTGACATATTTCCCACGCTGACGGTTGAACAAAATCTGTACCTAGGGCAAAAAAACGCGCATGGATTTTCTCCTAAGAGCAAGAGATATTACGTTGTAGT
>JANOAP010000659.1:0-13088 GCA_031411175.1 Rhodoferax sp.
CGGCCAGCAAAGCATCGAGATTCTTTACAATTTCACCTTCAATTCGATCCTTGAATGCGCCCAGCAGAAAACCCAGTTTGGCGTCAAGTTCAAATTTGTCTTGGGTGACCTGCAATGTGCCGCTTATGCCTGAACGGGTGAAGCACACCTCGTCTTGCGCAGCACCCTCTTCATAGGTGCAGCTCATGTCGAACTCACTCTCGACCTGTTCGGCCCATTTGAAGGCGATCTTTCGGGCTTCCACCAGGCCCAGCGTGTGTTTGCGCAGAATATGAAGTTGGGCCACCGTTGTTCTCCGTCTCTAAAAATTAAATTGATTGCGTGATTGCGTAGTCATCAGCGTGTGGCTTGGGGCGTCATGGCAATTGACGGCCAGGGTCCTTCAGCGCAAGGGTCCGCTCTGCGGCTGAAAGGGCTGCCAGCCGCGTGACAGCATCGTAAAACCTGGGCCACGCCTTATCGGGTTCAACTGCATCAGCTGCCACCCGAGCGAACAGGGCCTCGAAATCCGGCACCAAGTCATCATAGGCACCCTGCGCACCAAAGCTGGCATTGTTGGCATTCGCCACCCAGGCGTCATAGGCAGCGATCTGCCCCGCGCCAGTACCTTGTGATGCCACCCACGAGGTCTTCAGCTTCTCATATTGCGCCCGAAAATCTGTCATTGCTGCATTTTTCATAGCTGTCAATTTAATGGATGAAGTCTCCAAAGCCACATTCATTTTGTAAATATCTGACAGTCTGCGCCGCGTGGCCGTGGTCAGCGCCCGAAACTGTGCACGCCGTTCGGCATTCGCCGCTACGTCAGCGCGTGCGGCTGGCGAGCCGTGTTTCGCCAGCCATTGCGCACCACCCAAACGCTCTACGGCCGTGGCAAAGGACTCATTGAACGTGGTGTCGTCTTTCACGTAAACCACCTGATGCGCAAGCTCATGAAACAGCAGGCGCGCCAACTCACCTTCCGGGTAATTGATGAACGTGTTCAACAACGGGTCACCCCCGGCCCAGTTCATCCAGCCCAGCGTTGAATAGGCGGGCACGCCATAGACGCTGACCTCCAGGCCTTCAGCCTTCAGCGACTGCGCCAGCGCACGGGCCTCGGCTTCGTCAAAATAGCCGCGGTAGCCCACGCAACCCGTCACCGGAAAGCACCAGGTCTTGAGCGTGAGCGAAAACTCGGGCGCAGCCACCACGTTCCAGACCACGGCACGGCGCTTCAAATCGGCGTAGCGGGTGTAGCTGGCGTTGTCGGGCAGAGCCAGATCGGTCACGGCAAAACGCCGCATGCGCTGCGTCAGTTCCAGCCGCGCCTTCAGCCCCGGTGAGGCCTGCGAATCTGCCTGCCAATCGTCCACCGGCCTAGCGGCACGCATCAGCGCAAGATGGCCGTTGGCAGACTGCAGGTAATAGCTGGCGTCGGCGCAGCCGGTCTGGGTGACCAAAATGGCCAGGCCCATCAAGAGCAAGGCATAGGTACGGTGAAGGCTGGATCGCATAGGGCGGGTTCTGGCCTCCAGTTTACGGCCAGGCGCACAGGATTTTCGGAGGTCAGTCGGGCAAGACCGCCGTGACTTCTATCTCCACTTTGGCCCGCGCCTCCATCAGCGCGGCCACCTGCACGCAGGTCATGGCCGGGAAGTTGCGGCCCATGATCTCGCGGTACACACCACCCAGCTCCTTAAGGCGGGCGTTGTACTCGACCCGGTCCAGGATGTACCAGGTCATGCGCACCATGTGCTGTGGCCCGGCACCGGCCTCGTGCAACACCGCCACGATGTTGCGCAGTGTCTGCGCTGTCTGGGCAATGAAGTCGTCGGTTTCAAACTGCTGCTGCGCGTTCCAGCCAATCTGGCCGCCCACAAAAATTTGGGTGCCGCGGGCGGCAATGCCATTGGCGTAACCTTTGGCGGGAGCCCATCCGGGCGGTTGCAATGATTTCATCATGGGTCTGCTTTCAGGACTTGAGTTTGAATCGCTGGAGTTTGCCCGTCTCGGTTCGCGGCAGGCTGGCCATAAATTCGATTTCGCGCGGGTATTTGAAGGGCGCAATGCTGGCCTTCACAAAGTCCTGCAACGCCCTGGTCATCGCCTCGTCCCCTTGCGCTTCAGGCTTGAGCACCACAAAGGCCTTGATGATCATGCCCCGCTCATCGTCAGGCTTGCCCACCACAGCGCACTCGGCCACGGCGGGGTGTTTGAGCAGGGCGTCTTCCACCTCGGGTGCGCCCACGTTGTAGCCGGCGGTGATGATCATGTCGTCGGTGCGGGCCTGGTAAAAAAAATAGCCATCGGCATCCTGCATGAAGGCATCGCCCGGCTGGTTCCAGCCGTTTTTGACATAGTTGGATTGGCGCGCATCGGCCAGGTACTTGCAGCCGGTGGGGCCCATCACGGCGAGCTTGCCCACGGTGCCGCGCGGCAACTCCACACCGTCGTCATTAACCACCCTGGCCGTGTAGCCAGGCACCACCTTGCCAATCGCACCCCGGCGCACCTCGGCCCCAGCGGATGAAATGAAGATGTGAAACATCTCCGTCGCGCCAATACCGTCCAGCATTTCAATGCCCGTGGCGTCGCGCCAGAGCGTGCGTGTGGCGTCGGGCAGGGCCTCACCCGCGCTGACACACAGGCGTAGCGGCAGCGTGCCATGCTGGGCAATGAGGCTTTTCATGAACGGTGCCATCTGCCGGTAAAACGTGGGTGCGGTGTAGCAGATGGTGGCCCCCGTTTCATGAATCAGGCGCGCCATCGCTTCAGGCGTGTACGGGATGTCGGGGAAGTAAACCGAGGCCCCGGCCCACATCGGGAAAATCAGCATGCCGCCCAGCCCGAAGGTAAATGCCAGCGGCGGTGACCCCATCACGATGTCATCGGGCTTGGCCTTGAGCACGTGGCGCGGCCAGGCCTCACACGCGGCCAGCACGTCACGATGGGTGTGGATGACCGCCTTGGGTTTGCCGGTGGTGCCCGAGGTAAAGGCCATCAGGGCGATGTCGGTGGCCGCCGTCGGGCAGGCGCTGAATGCAGCCGGTTTGGCAGCGCACAGCACGCCCAGGTCTTGCGGGTCATTGGCCGCGTTGTAGACCAACACACGCTGCAAACCAGGATGGCCAGCTTGGGCGCGCTGGGCCATCAGCAGCTCGTCCTGCAATTTGGCGTCGCAAATCGCCAGCACGGGTTGAGCCTTGTCGATGATTTCACCCAGCTCTTTGGCGCGGAGCAGGGGCATGGTGGCCACTGCTATCAGCCCGGCCTTGACCACGGCCAGCCAGGCCAGCGCCATGCCAATGGAATTGCCGCCACGCAACAACACGCGGTTGCCAGGCACCAGGCCGTAGTCCTGCGTGAGCAGGTTGGCAATGCGGTTGACCCGCTCATGCGCCTCCTGGTAGCTGAACGTGATGCGAGGTGAACGCAGAAAGGCACGCTGCGAATGGCCCCGCACATCGGCCTGTTTGAAGAGCGCCTCCACCAGATTGACCTGATCAGGGAATTGAAGTTCGGGCCGATCAAAGCGCAGCGCGGGCAACAATTCTGGCGGGGGCAACCCGTCGTGCACGAATCGGTCAGTTTGCGCTGAGATGGCCCCCACGCTTGCCACTGCGTGTGCTGCGCTGCCCCCCGAGAGGGCTAATTCCCCTAGGGGCGGCCGGTCGGGGAATTGCTCATGTTTCGGCTGACTCATGGGCTACGCTCCTTCAAAACCGACTTGCCAATGATCAACTGCTGCACCTCGGTCGCCCCTTCGTAGATGCGCAGCGAGCGAATGTCGCGGTACAGGCTTTCCACCTTGGTGCCCACCTTCACGCCCATGCCGCCGTGCATCTGCAAGGCCATATCAATCACTCGCTGGGCGTTCTCGGTGGCGGTCATCTTGGCCATGGCGGCCGCAGCGGTGTACTTCTGGGCATCGGCGGGGCTGGCGGTACCAATGCTGTCGCGCATCCAGGCCGCGCGGTAAGTGAGCAGGGCACCCGCATCTATCAATGCTGCCATCTCGCCCAGCTTGGCCTGGGTTAGCTGGAAGTCCGCCAGGCGTTGGCCAAACATGGGGCGCTGTTTGGCATAACTCACAGCCTCGCCCAGCGCGCGGCGGGCCATGCCCAAAGCGGCACCGGCCACCGAGGCGCGAAAGATGTCCAGCGTTTGCATGGCCAGCTTGAAGCCGCCATTCAACTCACCCAATTGCGCGGTCGCCGGAATGCGGCAGTCTGTGAATTTGAGCGTGGCCAACGGGTGTGGTGCCATCACCTCGATGTGTTCAGACGTGTCCAGCCCCGGCGTGTCGGCGTCCACAATGAAAGCGGTGATGCCGCGCGTGCCGGCCTGGGGGTCGGTTTTGGCAAAGACACAGTAGTAGTCGGCGATGCCGCCATTGCTGATCCAGGTCTTGCTGCCATTCAGATTATAGGTATCAAATTGGCCTGCAGACCCCGTTGAATGGGCTTGAGCAGCTTCCATTTTCATAGCGCCTGCGTCTGAACCGGCATTGGGCTCGCTCAAGGCAAAAGCCGCAATCTTGTCACCGCGCGCCACTGCGGGCAGGTACGCCGCCTGCTGCGCGGGCGTGCCGGCCAGCGTGATGGCCCCGCTGCCCAGGCCTTGCATGGCAAAGGCGAAGTCGGCCAGTGGCGAGTGATGGGCCAGCGTCTCACGCAGGATCACCAGCGCACGCGAGTCCAGCTTGTCCATGGCCCCGCCAAACTGCGCAGGCACGCAGTACTTGAGCCAGCCCGCGTCACCCAGCAGGCGAACCCACTCCCGACAGGCGCGGCGGTCGTCTGTTTCATCAACCGTTTGCTGTTCGACCCAGAGGGCCAGTTCATCTGCCAGCGCTTGGTGGGCCGGGGTGAAGAATGGCAATTGGAGGTGGTGGGTGGTGGCGCGCATGGTGTGTCCTCAGTCCCCGCCAAACACAGGTTTCTGCTTGGCAGCAAAGGCGTCGTAAGCACGCTTGAAATCATGCGTCTGCATGCAGATAGCCTGGGCCTGGGCTTCGGCTTCAATCGCCTGGTCAATCGTCATGGACCACTCCTGGCTCAGCATGGTCTTGGTCATTCCGTGGGCAAACGTGGGGCCCGCGGCCAGCTCGGCGGCCAGCGCCTGGGTTTTGGCCAGCAAATCGGCGGGCTCATGCAGGGCATTGAAGAAGCCCCAGGCCAGGCCCTCTTGCGCCGTCATCGCGCGCCCGGTGAACAGCAGCTCGGACGCCCGGCCCTGCCCAATCATGCGGGGCAACAACGCGCAAGCACCCATGTCCGCCCCGGCCAGACCCACGCGGGTGAACAGAAAAGCCGTCTTGGTGTTGGCCGTGCCGTAGCGCAGGTCGCAACCCAGCGCCATCATGGCACCCGCACCGGCACAGATGCCGTCAATCGCGCCAATGACTGGCTGCGGGCCATTGCGCATGGTGCGGATCAGGTCGCCCGTCATCCGCGTGAACTCCAGCATCTCTGGCATGCTCATTTTTGTGAGCGGGCCGATGATCTCGTGCACGTCACCGCCGCTGCAAAAGTTGCCGCCCGCGCCGGTGACCACCACCACCTTGACATCGGTTGCATATTTGAGTGCGTTGAACAGGTCACGCAGCTCGGCATACGAATCAAACGTGAGCGGGTTCTTGCGCTCAGGCCGGTTCAGGGTGATGGTGCCCACGCCGTCTGCGCTGCAATGCCAGGCAAAGTGCCGGGCCTGGTACGCTGCCTTGGCGTCAAACTGGGTGCGCATGGGGTTGCCTGCGCCAATGTAGTGTTTCATGCTATCTCCATCAAATGAGTTTTAGTGTGTTCCTTCACCTTGCCCAGCAGCCGATGCAGGGTGGCGATTTCTTTGGGCGAGAGGCCCGCAAAGGCATCCACAATCCAGCCCTCGTGCTGGTGCGCCATGTCGCTGAACTGCTTGCGCCCTTTGGGCGTGAGCTTCACGCAGTAGGCACGTCGGTCGCCCTGTACTTCCATGCGTTCCACCAGGCCTTCAGCCACCAGCTGATCTGTGATACCGGTGACGTTGCCACCCGTGACCATCATGCGGCGCGACAGCTCGTTCATCTTCATACCCTCGGGCGCGCGCTGTAGCTGGGCCATCAAGTCGAACCGGGGCAACGTGGTGTCGAACTGGTCGCGCAAGCTGCTGCGCACCCGGGTTTCGATGAGCTGCGAGCAGGTCAGCAGGCGCAGCCACAACCGCAGCTCTTCGGGGTGCTCAGCCACGGTCGTGCCATCAAGGCGGGCTTCCTTATCCATGCTGGAACTACTCCTCGTTCGCTATATTTTTAGTAGCTGCTTGAGCCCTGTCAGCGGGGGCCAGAAGCTCTTTTTGCTTCTGAATCTCCCGGTAGAGCTGGTCCCGGCCACTCAAATACGGTTGGGGCCAGTCGACGGCACGGCTTTGTAACTTCGCAGCCTCGTGCAGCGTCCACGCGGGGTCGGCCAGGTGCGGGCGCGCAATGGCGCACAGGTCAGCACGGCCGGCGGCAATGATGCTGTTGGCCTGGTCTGCGTCGGTAATGGCACCGACCGCGATGGTGCTGATGCCCACCTCGTTGCGGATGCGGTCAGAAAACGGTGTCTGGTACATGCGGCCATACACGGGCTTCGCTGCGCGCGTTGTCTGGCCCGACGACACGTCAATGAAATCGCAACCCGCCGCCTTGAACAGGCGCGCAATGGCAATGGCGTCGTCGGCCGTGTTGCCGCCCGGTGCCCAGTCATGCGCCGAGATGCGCACGCTCATGGGTTTGCTGGCAGGCCATACAGCGCGCATGGCCTTGAACACCTCCAGGGGGTAGCGGCAACGGGCCTCGATATCGCCACCGTATTCATCGGTGCGCAAGTTGGTCAGCGGCGTGATGAAACTTGACAGCAGGTAGCCGTGCGCACAGTGCAACTCCAGCCAGTCAAAGCCCGCGTCTTCGGCCCGAACCGTGGCCGCAACGAACTGCTGCGTGAGCACATTCATGTCGTCGCGCGTCATGGCGTGGGGCGTCTGGTTTTGTTCGCCATAGGGCACAGCACTGGCGGCCATCAGGGGCCAGTTGGCGGCCCCGTTTAAAGCTGCCGCGCTGACCTCTGGCAGTGGCTCATCCGTGGCTTCCCAACCCACCTGGGTCGAACCCTTGGGGCCGCTGTGCCCCAGTTGCATGCCAATTTTGGCGGTGCTGTGGTCATGCACAAAATCCACAATGCGTGCAAAGGCAATCGCCTGCTCGTCGTTCCACAAGCCGGGGCAGCCGGGCGTGATGCGCCCCTCAGGGCTGGGGCTCGTCATCTCGACAAAGACGATGGCAGCGCCCCCCAGCGCGCGCGCGCCCAGATGCACCAGATGAAAGTCCTGCGGCATGCCGTTGACCGCGCTGTAGGTGGCCATGGGCGACACCATGATGCGGTTCTTGAGTTGCAGCTCGCGCACTCTGAACGGCAGCAGCATGGGGGGAATTCCCTTGCCACCGGCCAGCCAGGCCTCATACCCATCCAGCCAGGCTGCGTCGCGCAGGCGCAGGTTTTCGTGGCTGATGCGCTGGCTGCGCGTGAGCAGCGAATAGGCAAACTGCTCCACCTGCATGCCGGTGTAGCGCGTGACGTTCTCAAACCACTCGGTCGAGTTGCGCGCCGCGTTTTGAATTTTCAGCACCTCCACGCTGCGGCGGGCTTCGTAGCGCTGCAGCACCTCGGCCATGTCCTTGCCCGCCACCAGTTGGTCGGTGCTGGCGACGAATTCGTTCGCGAGGTCAATCGCGTCTTCCAGCGCCAGCTTGGTGCCGCTGCCAATGGAGAAATGCGCCGTATGGGCTGCGTCGCCCATCAACACAACAGGAACCCCTTCGCTGCGGCCGGTCACGTTGATCCAGTGCACCCAGGTCTTGCACATTACGCGCGGAAAGCGGATCCAGTTGGCCGAGCCGCGCAGGTGCTTGGCGTTGCTGATCAGCGCGTTGCCATCCAGGTACTTGGCAAACAGGCGCTCGCAAAACGCCACCCCCTCCTCCTGGCTCATGTCCTCCAGGCCATGCGCCTGCCACACAGCGTGCGGCGTTTCTACAATGAAGGTGGAGGTGCTGTCGTCAAACTTGTAGGCGTGTCCTGAAACCAGCCATGCTCGGTCTGCTCGAAGGCGAAGGTGAAGGCGTCGAATGTCTTTTTGGTGCCCAGCCACACAAAGCGGCACTGACGCGTGTCGATGTCGGGCTGGTACACATCAGCGTAGCGAGTGCGGATGCGGCTGTTGAGCCCATCGCTGGCAATCACCAGATCGGCGCTGTACTGCACGGCCAGCGCCTGGTCGTCTGCCACATCCACCTCAAACACCAGGTCCACACCCAGTGCAATACAGCGCTCCTGCAGAATATTGAGCAGGTGCTTGCGCCCGATGCCACAAAACCCGTGGCCGCCCGAACGCACGCTGCGCCCCTTGAAAAACACCTCGATGTCGTCCCAGTGGTTCAACGCATCGCCAATTTGCTGCCCCGTCACCGGGTCGGCCTCATGCAGGTTGCCCAGCGTCTGGTCTGACAGCACCACACCCCAGCCAAAGGTGTCAAACGGCTTGTTGCGCTCGACCACCGTGATGCGGTGCGCGGGGTTTTGCAGCTTCATGAGCAGCGCGAAATACAGACCGGCGGGGCCACCGCCAATGCACAGGATGTTCATGGTTTAATAGTTTAGGCTTAAACTATTTGTTGTCAATAGGGCGGATACCGAGGCGGGATACCAAGGGCTGACAGCGAGGGTTGATAGCGAGGCCAATGCCGGGTGTCGAATCCTGTCGGCCCATGCCCCGTAAGCGCCAGCGGGTTATCGCCCAAGGGCGCACAATCAAGCTAGCCTTTCAACTGCGAAACAGGTACTGCCCAACATGATCTACAAATTCAAATCCAAAGCCGCTGGTGACGTGATCATGCTGGAGCCCAATGGCCGGCGTGTGCTGGAGATCATCCGCAAAGAGCCCGGCCCGCAGGGCATCATCCTGCCCGCACAGATGAAGGAAGCGATTGATGCCCTAACGGCGGCAGTCGCCCAGGAAGAAGCTGATCAGAAGGCTGCCACGGCGCAAGCCTTGGCGCAGGGGAAAACAGCGCCCAAATTTGAAGGCGTCTCACTGCGCCAGCGCGCGCATCCCTTCATCGAGATGCTGCGCCAGTGCGAGAAGGCCAACGCCGATATTGTCTGGGGCGTCTAACGTCAACGTTAGCCCAGACAGCCCGGAATCAGTCGACCTTGGCGCCAGAGGCCTTGACGACGGGTGCCCACTTCTTGATTTCGGAATCAATGAATTTGGCAAACTCCTGCGGCGTGTTGCCGCTGGGGATGGCCCCCTGGGCCAACAGCTTTTCTTTGACCGCTGGCGACGCCAGTGCCTTGGCAACTTCCTGCTGAATGCGGTTGATCACGTCCGGTGGCGTGCCTGCCGGGGCCAGCAGGCCAAACCAGCTGCTGGCGTCAAAGCCCTTCAGCTTGCCAGCCTCTTCAACGGTGGGCAGCTCAGGGATAGCCCCTGAGCGCTGCGCACTGGTGACCGCAAAACCCTTGAGCTTGCCGCTCTTGATTTGCGGCAAGGCCGAGGGCAGGTTGTCAAACATCACGTCCACATTGCCCGACAGCATGCCCAGCAGTGCGGGGCCGGAGCCGGTGTACGGGATATGCGTCATGAAGGTGCCCGTCATCGACTTGAACAGCTCGCCAGCCAGGTGAATCGAAGTGCCATTGCCGCTGGACGCCATGTTGAGCTTGCCTGGGTTGGCCTTGGCGTATTTGATGAAGTCCAGAACATTGTTGATGCCATAGTTTTTGGCCGTCTCGGTGTTCATGATCATGACATTGGGTACCCCCGCGACCAGGGTGACGGGCGCAAAGTCCTTTTGCGGGTCAAACGGCATCTTGCTGTAAAGCGACTTGTTGATGCCGTGGGTGCCCACTGTGCCCATGAGCAGCGTGTAGCCATCCGCCGCAGACTTGGCCACAATGTCGGCACCCAGATTGCCACCCGCGCCCGCCTTGTTGTCCACGATAAAAGGATGGGGAAAGGCTTTTGACAGCTCGGTGGCCATGGCGCGCGCCAGAAGATCTGTGGTACCACCGGGCGCAAAGGGCACGACGATTTTGACCGGCTTGGCGGGCCATGCGGTCTGGGCATTCACCTGGGTCGCTATAAAAATACTAGCTACTCCAGCGCACAATACAAGGGCTAGACGACGATTTGGTTGTTTAATTGACATGATGAAAGTCTCCAGGGGTTTCTTCAACGCGAGGGTGGTTTAGCGGCGGGATTTGCGCTGAAATGGGCATCGAAAATCCCGCTGCACTGCGTGTATTTGACCATGGCCGATTGTGCAAACCTTTGTGTGTATTCGGGCTGTGGGAATACCCTGATTTTTTGGATTAGCAGACGAAAAAAAGGCCGCTCAATGAGCGGCCTTTCTGTTCTGCGAAACCCATCAGTCCGCGTACACGCCTGCCGCTTTGATAACCGGGCTCAGCTTGGCAATTTCAGCCGCGACGAACTTCTTGTGCTCCACCGGCTCCATGCGTTTGTCGGTGACGACAACGGCGCCCAGGCCTTCCTGCTTCTTCATGAAGTCCGGGTCTTTCAACGCCACCTTCAGCGCAGCACTGAGCTTGGCCTGGATGTCGGCCGGCGTTCCCTTGGGCGCGTACAAACCGTGCCAGATCGTCAGCTCGAAGCCTTTCAGGCCGGACTCTTGTAGCGTTGGCAAATCCTTCAAGGCGGGTGTTGTCAGGCGATTCGCGGTGGTCACCGCGAAGGCCTTGATCTTTTTGGCTTCAATCTGGCTGGTGGTGTTGGTGGTCTGGTCGCACATCAGGTCGATTTGGCCGCCAATCAGGTCAGTCATGGCGGGAGCCGTCCCTTTGTAGGGCACCGTGGTCATGTCGATTTGCAACGCATTCTGGAACATCAGGCCGCACAGGTGTGAGGCAGACCCGACGCCGGCATTGCCCAGGTTAATCTTGCCTTTGTTCTGGGTGATCCAGGCGCTGAGTTCCTTGTAGTTGTTGGCAGGGATCATGGGCTTGGCCACCAGCGTCATGGGCACGTCATTCACCAGGCCCAGGTATTCAAAATCGCTTTCCACCTTGAAGGGCAGATTGCGCACCAGCGTTGGCATGGTGGCCATGCCGATGTGGGTCAGCAGCAGGGTGTAGCCGTCGGGGTTGGCCTTGGCCACCTTGTTGGACCCGATTGAGCTGCCGGCACCGGCTGCGTTTTCAATCACGATGCTGACGCCGCCCAGGGGCTTGCGCATGGCTTCGGCCAGATCACGCGCCACGCGGTCGGTGGGGCCGCCAGCCGCAAAAGGCACCACGATAGAGATGGGTTTGCCAGTCGGGTAGGTTTGTGCAACGGCCATCAGCGATGTGACAGCGGCTGCCAGTACGAGCAGTTTCTTCATGACGAATGATCCTTTTAAAAAGTGCGTATAGCGTAAAGGCAGGGCGGCCCGACTGCAATGAGGAAACTACTTAGGGGGCAGCCCCCGGTTAGGCCCCGGTTAGCCTCAGGTTAGCCCCGTGTCAGCGGTAGCTGCGCGCATCCTCAATGACCTTGCCATCATTGGGGAGACTGCCCACCGCCACCAGTTCCACGTCCCCACGCAGCTTGGTCACATCGCGAATGGCTTCGCCAATTTTCACGGCCAGCGCGTCGGGGCCTGAACAGGCGGTTTCAACCTTGAGGGTCATCATGTCGGCTGCCATTTCACCAGACACCACGAGCCTGGCCCGTGCCACCTCGGGAAACCGTTTGACAATGTCATCCACTTGCTTCGGGTGCACGAACATGCCGCGTATTTTGGTGGTCTGGTCCGCACGCCCCAGCCAGCCCTTGATGCGCATGTTGGTGCGCCCGGTCGGGCACGGCCCTTCCATCACCGCAGACAAGTCGCCCGTACCAAAGCGGATCAGGGGGTAGTCCGGGTTCAGCGAGGTCACCACCACCTCACCCACTTCACCAACACTCACCGGGTCCTGCGTGCCAGGGCGCACGATTTCGACAATGACGCCCTCATCGATCACCAGGCCCGCACGGGCGCGGGTTTCATAGGCAACGGAACCCAGATCAGCCGTGGCATAGCACTGATAGCCCGCAATGCCGCGCTCAGCAAACCAGTCGCGCAACGACGGCGGGAACGCTTCGCCGCCCAACATGGCTTTTTTCAGGCTGGGCATCGCCACACCCATCTCGGCGGCCTTCTCCACAATGATCTTCAGAAAACTGGGCGTGCCGACATAGCCCGCGGGCTGCAATTGGTCAATGGCCTGCACCTGTTGCTCGGTCTGGCCCGTGCCACCGGCGAACACAGAGCAGCCCAGCGCATGGGCACCCGTCTCCATCATCGAGCCTGCCGGCACGAAGTGGTAGCTGAAGCAGTTGTGGATCAACTCACCCGGACGAAACCCGGCCGCAAACATGGCCCGTGCCATGCGCCAGTAATCCTTGCCCACGCCCTCCGGCTCATGAATGGGGCCAGGGCTGGAAAAAATGCGCGGCATGGCAGCGCCGTAGCCAATGGCGCTGAAGCCGCCAAACACATTGCCACCGTTTGCACGTGCTGCCTGCTGGCGCTCCAGCAGCTCATGCTTGCGCGTCACCGGCAACGTCGCCAGCTTCGCACGGCTGGTGATGCCGCCCGCGTTGACGCCTTGCAAGATTCCGGCAAATGCAGGTGACGCCCTCTGCGCATGAGCCACCTGACCCGGCAGTGCCGCCATCAACGCAATTTCACGAACCTCAGCATCCCGAGTTTCCAGCGCATCAAAAAAGTTGTTCATTGCATTTTTCCGTCAAGCCAACCAGCGCTTGCGCCGCTTGTAACTTTTAACGTCTTTAAAGCTTTTGCGCTCGCCACCACCCACACCCAGGTAAAACTCCTTGACGTCCTCGTTGTTGGCCAGGTCACTCGCCACGCCGTCCATCACCACCCGGCCTGACTCCATGATGTAACCGTAATCGGCATATTTCAGGGCCATATTGGTGTTCTGCTCGGCCAGCAAAAACGTGACCTTTTCCTTTTGATTGAGGTCCTTCACAATCTCAAACACTTCTTCGACAATTTGCGGTGCCAGCCCCATGGAGGG
>JANOAP010000660.1:0-10395 GCA_031411175.1 Rhodoferax sp.
ATCTGGAATGCCTGCCCGAGCACTTCAAGGCCTTTGACCTGGAGAACCGCTACAAGGCCGTTCATGGCGGCAAGGTGTTGCCCTGCAACTGGAAGCTGGCGCAAGAGGCCTTCATGGAGGGCTTTCACATTGCTACAACGCACCCCCAGTCGGTGGAGTACACGGCAGACACCAACACCCAGTACGATGTGTTTGATGGCCGGCATGTGAGCCGTTTCATCATGCCCGAGGGCGTTGCCAGTCCGGCTTTGGGAGACTACCCTCAGCAAAAGATCGTGGATGCGATGCGGCGCGACATCGGCTTCTACGGCAAGGGTGACATGACGGTGGGGCCGGGCGAGACTGCCCGTGAAAAATTGGCCGACCACGCCCGCGCGCGCTTCTCAAAGACCAGCGGAAAAGACTTCTCCAAGCTGTCCACCTGCGAGGCAGTAGACCTGATCCAGTACCTGCTTTTTCCCAACCTCAGCCCCTGGGGCGGCATGGCCACGCCGCTGGTTTACCGCTTCCGCCCCCATGGTGACAACCCTGAGGAATGCGTCATGGAAATCATGATGCTGTTCGCCAAGAACGACGACGGCAGCCATCCGCCCGTCGGCAAGGCCACCATCGTCGGCGTCAACGACTCCTGGCACAAGGTGCCCGGCATGGGCTCAGCGGCTGATGTGACCGACCAGGACACCGAAAACCTCAAGCGCATCCAGCGCGGCATTCGCGCCTCCAAAAAGCCGGGTGCCACCATGTCGGTTTACCAGGAAAGCCGCATCCGGCATTTCCACAAGACGCTCGAAGCGTACATGGCCACGCCTTGATGGCGACCGTCTAAGTCCAAACGCAACCCGCGCAAAAAAATGCAAGTCCTTCAACTGCTGCTCAATGGCGTTTCGCAGGGCTGCGTCTACGCGCTGGTGGCTTTGGGATTTGTATTGATCTACAAGGCCACCGAGACCGTCAATTTCGCGCAGGGCGAGTTGATGATGGTCGGCGGCTTTGTCGCCCTCATTGCCTTGGGGCCCCTGGGCCTGCCGCTCTGGCTGGCTTTTGTCATGGCTTTGGCGGGCACGGCAGCGCTGGGGTATGGCCTGGAGCGATTTCTGCTGCGCCCCCTGCTGGGCCAGCCTGCGTTCACCCTGGTCTTGATGACCCTGGCTGTCAGCATGGTGCTGCGGGGTGTCGTGATGATGATCCCCGGCCTGGGCACCGAGACCCATGTGCTTGAAGCACCCTGGCGGGAGGCAACCCTGAACTGGGGCGGGCTACAGATTGACGCTGCCCGCCTGATTGTGATGATTGCCACTGCCGCGCTGGCCCTGGCTCTCTTCCTGGGCTTTCGCTTCACCCGCATTGGCATTGCCATGCAGGCCTCATCCCAAAACCAGATTGCCGCGCACTACGTCGGCATTCCAGTCGAAAAGCTGAATGCACTGGTGTGGGGTTTAAGTGGTGCCGTGGCGGCACTGGCTGGCATCTTGCTGGCCCCCATGACCTTTGTGCATGTGGGCATGGGCTTCGTTGGCCTCAAGGCCCTGCCTGCGGCGGTGCTGGGCGGCTTTGCAAGCCTGCCCGGTGCCTTTGTGGGCGGCCTGCTAATCGGCGTCACTGAAGCCCTGGCAGGCTTCTATCTGCCCGAAGGGTTCAAAGACGTGGCACCGTATGTGATGGTGTTGCTGGTGCTGATGTTCATGCCGGATGGCCTGTTTGGCGGGCACATCCGCAAGAAGGTTTAGGCCCGGCCATGCGCTACCTCTTCAAGACACACTACGCTCAGGACCTGGCCGTGTTCGAACACAACGGGCAGCGCTTCTGGTATGGCCTGCTCGCGCTGGCACTTCTGGTCATGCCCTGGTTGGCCTCCGGCTACTGGGTGTCGCAGATGATCTTCATCTTCATCTACGGTGTCATCGGTCTGGGGTTGATGCTGCTGGCCGGTTACACGGGGCAGATGTCCATAGGGCACGCCGCATTCATGGCGGTGGGCGCATACACCGAAGGCATCCTGGCGGCACGCGGTCTTCCGTTTCCGTTGACACTGCTGGTCTCCACCACGCTGGCCGCTGCCACCGGGCTCGTGGTGGGTCTGCCCGCCCTGCGTCTGCGTGGCCTTTATCTAGCCATTGCGACGCTGGCGTTCGGGTTCATCATTGAAGAGGTGATTGCGCGCTGGGACACCCTGACTGGCGGCAATGCCGGCATGCGGGTCAAGCCCATCGTGCTGATGGGCATGTCAATGCGCGACTCTACGTCGTTCTACTACATTGCCCTGGTCATTGTGGTGCTGACGCTCTTCCTGGTCCGTAACCTGCTGCGCACGCCCACGGGCCGGGCCTTTGTGGCGATTCGCGATTCAGAGATTTCCGCCCAGAGCATGGGCGTGGCGCTGGCACGCACCAAGACACTCGCATTTGCGATCAGCGCTGCGCTCGCCGGGCTGGGTGGGGCCCTATATGCCAGAAAGATTGGCTTCATATCGCCGGAGCAGTTCACGGTCATGCAGTCCATTGAACTGGTCATGATGATCGTGATTGGCGGGTTGGGCTCGTTGCACGGCGTCTTTTTGGGCGCTGCGTTTGTGATTGCGCTGCCCCAGATGATCGCGCTGGCCAAAGACGCGCTGCCCGCTGCCATTGCTGGCTCGGCAGGCCTGCAGCCCACGGTGTTTGGCCTGATCCTGATGGCCTTCCTGCTGTTTGAACCCCAGGGGCTGTACGGGCGCTGGGTCAAGGTACGAACCTATCTGGAGCTGTTCCCGTACTACCGTCGCGGCATGTTTGCCCGGCAGCGGAGCTTTCAGAAGAGCGAGCGCACACGATGAGCACCCCATTGCTCAAAGCCGAAAACCTTTCGCTGCACTTTGGTGGCGTGAAGGCTGTCAACGATGTGAGCTTTGAGTTGCATCAGGGCAAGATTCTCACGCTGATTGGTCCCAATGGTGCCGGCAAAACAACGCTGTTCAACCTGATCAGCCGGATCTACAACCCCACGCAAGGTCGCATGCACTTTGACGGCGCTGACATAACCGCCATAGCGCCCCACAAGGTCGCCAGCCTGGGCATTGCGCGCACCTTCCAGAACATCGAACTTTTCGAGAACGCCAGTGTGCTGCAGAACCTTCTGGTAGGGCGCCAGGTGGCACGGCGCACCAACCTCTGGAGCGAAATGTGGCTCACCAAAACCGCACGCGATGCCGAGCTGACTTTCCGGCGCGACGCCGAAGAAATCATTGATTTTCTGGATCTGCAAAGCATCCGCAACAGTCTGGTTGGCGGGCTGCCCTACGGGGCGCGCAAAGTGGTCGAGATGGCAAGGGCCCTGTGCCTGAAGCCCCGGCTGCTGCTGCTTGACGAGCCTTCATCCGGCCTCACCACCGAGGAAAAGGGTGACATGGCTTTCTGGATTGCAGACATTCGCCGCGTGTTGGGTATCACCGTGCTGATGGTCGAGCACGATATGGCATTGGTCAACCGCGTCAGCGATGACGTGATTGCCCTGCATACCGGGTCGGTCATTGCCAGCGGAACCCCGCAGCAAGTGCAGGCGCACCCCGCCGTGATTGAAGCCTACCTTGGCACACGGCGGGTTGCAGCATGAGCGATTCGCAAAAAACCGGCAGCGAGCCCTTGCTGCGCGTGGCCAATCTGGAATGCGCGTATGGTCCGGTCCGGGCGCTTCACGGCATCTCCCTCGAAGTGGGCCACGGCCAGATCGTCACCGTGCTGGGTGCCAACGGGGCAGGCAAGAGCACGGTGCTCAAAGCCATTTCGGGCACCGTTTTGCCCAAAAAGGGCTCCATACATTTTGCAGAGCAGGACATCACGGGCTGGCGTCCGACCCAGATCGTCAAGAGTGGCATTGCGCATTCGCCCGAGGGGCGCGAGGTGTTTGCATTGCTGTCAGTGCAAGACAACCTCATGATGGGTGCCTATACCCGCGCCGCGCGCAGTGACCGGGCTGCGGTAGCGAATGACCTTGAGCGGATGTACGACTACTTTCCCGCTTTGAGGGAGCGCTCGCGTCAACTGGCGGGCACCTTGTCGGGTGGGCAACAGCAAATGCTGGCGATTGCCCGCGCCTTGATGGCGGGTCCCAAACTGCTCCTGCTGGATGAACCGAGCCTGGGGTTGTCGCCGCTGCTGACCCAGGAGGTCTTCAAGATCGTGGCCCGCGTGAACCGCGAGCTTGGCACGGCCGTCTTGCTGGTCGAGCAGAACGCTCAGATGGCATTGGAACTCGCTCAGCATGGCTACGTGCTCGAAGTGGGTCGCATCGTCATGAGCGACAGCAGCGAGCGCCTGCGTGCCAACGCCGACATTCAGGAGTTTTACCTGGGCAGCAAGAGCGATGGTGTGCGGGGCGAGCGGCGATGGAAGAAGAAAAAGCAATGGCGATGAACCCTGCTCTCATGGTCCGGCGCGCATCGCTGCCAGGCGACACCATTGCCGCGAAATTTGTCGCGGCGGTAGCGCAACGGGGCGAGGCCATCGCCCTGCGTCAAAAAGAGTTTGGCGTCTGGCGTGAAATGAGCTGGCGCGAGTTTGGTGAGCACACGCGCCTCATCGCGCTGGGGCTGGCTTCACTCGGTTTCGAGAGCGGCGACGTGGGTGCCATACTGGCAAACACCCGCTGGGAATGGTCTGCAGCCGACTACGGCATTCTGCTGGCAGGTGGCGTGTGCTGTGGCATTTATCCCACCGATGCCCAAGGGCAGGTACAGTACCTGTGCGCCGATTCTGCAAGCAAAGTGCTGTTCGTGGAAGACGATGAGCAGCTTGACAAGGCACTGGCCGTGCAGGGCGAGTTGCCCCTGCTCAAATGCATTGTGGTCATGGACATGGACGGTCTGCACGACCTCGCAGATGAGGGTGTGATCAGTCTGGACCGGCTGAAAGAACTGGGTCGCGCCCATGGAGCTGCCCATCCCGCACTTCTCGCGCAACGCATCGCTAGCCGAAAAGCGGACGACCTGGCGATCCTGATTTACACATCGGGCACCACAGGGAAACCCAAGGGCGCGATGATTTCAAATCGCAACCTGGCTTTCGTGATGGAAACCTTTGCGCCTACCCTGCCCCAGGGGCCGGACGACGACAAAATGGCTTTCTTGCCGCTGTGTCACGTGGTCGAGCGCGGTGCCGGGCAGTTGCTGTCGCTGCAAACAGGCTCGCGCCTCAACTATGTCGAAAACCCCGACACTGTCATTGACAATCTGCGCGAAATCGCCCCCACGTCCCTGCTGGCCGTGCCCCGCATCTGGGAGAAGCTGTATTCCCTTTCAACTCTGGCGGTGAAGGACGCGACCCGCTTGCAAAAGTGGGCCTATGAAGCCGCCCTGCGTATCGGCACGGAAGGTGCCACCTGCGAAGAAGAAGACCGGCCCGTGGGCCGGTGGCTGGCAGCGAAGTGGTGGCTGGCCCGCGCCCTGGTGCTGAACAACACCCGCCGTTTTCTGGGGTTGCACCGCCTGCGTTGGGCCATCACCGGAGCTGCACCCATCTCACCCAATGTCATCCGCTGGTACCGGGCGCTAGGGGTCAACCTGCTTGAGGGCTACGGCATGACCGAGTCGACGGGTGCCGGTACAGCCAACATGCCCCAGGCCACACGTATCGGCACCGTAGGCCGCCCCACGCTGGGGACGGAGATCCGCCTGGGTGAGCATGACGAAATCCAGATTCACGGCGATGGCGTCTTCATGGGTTACCTGAACAACCCTGAGCAAACAGCTCAGGCCATCGGCGCTGATGGCTGGCTGCACACCGGCGACGTGGGGCGGATAGATGCGGACGGATTCGTGCGCATTGTTGACCGCATGAAAGACATCATCATCACTGCGGGCGGGAAAAACATCACACCCAGCGAGTTTG
This sequence comes from Rhodoferax sp., assembly GCA_031411175.1. Lineage (GTDB taxonomy): Bacteria > Pseudomonadota > Gammaproteobacteria > Burkholderiales > Burkholderiaceae_C > JANYCG01. Next base: position 5,862 of record JANOAP010000660.1, read on the forward strand.
AGAACGAGCTGAAATTCTCCAGCTATGTCAGCGATGCCGTCGTGATTGGCGACAAGCGCCCGTACCTGACTTGCCTGGTCATGATCGACCATGAAAACGTCGAGAAATTTGCGCAGGAACTTCAGCTCTCCTTCACCAACTTCGCAAGCCTGACGCGGACCAAGGAAGTGCAGGCGCTGATAGAGGCCGAAATCAACCGGGTCAACCAGAAGTTCGCCCAGGTTGAACAGGTTAAAAAGTTTCGCCTGCTGGAAACACAACTCACGGCAGAAGATGAAGAGCTCACCCCCACGTTGAAGCTCAAACGAAAGCTCGTCAATACCAAGTATGCAGATTTGATTGACACCATGTACCGCTGACCCAACCCCACTACTCCAGGAGATATTTTCATGAAATTCCAGCGTCGACACATCGCAACCCTTGTTGCGGCCCTCGCCATCGTGCCGGTTGGCGTGCTGGCGCAGGCTACACCGGGCGTTACCAAGAGTGAAATTGTCATAGGTTCGATTCAGGATCTGTCTGGCCCTCTGGTGTCTTTTGGCAAACCAGTGCGTGACGGCATGGTCATGCGGGTGGACCAGGCCAATGCCGCAGGTGGCGTGCTGGGTCGCAAGATAAAACTCATTGTGGAAGACTCTGCCTACGACACCAAAAAGGCCGTTCTGGCAGCCGACAAACTGGTCACCAGCGACAAGGTGTTTGCGGTGGTCGGCACGCTGGGCGCTGCGCCCGCCGTGGCCACCGTGGATGCCGTGGTGGACAGCGGGGCGTTGCACCTGTTTCCGCTCAACGCACACCGCGCCATGTTCGAGCCCTTCCACAAACTGAAATTTGCGGCCTACACACCGTACACCGAGAGCACACGCGCAGGGCTCAAGGAAATGCTGAAGAAAGGCTACAAACGCGTTGCTGTCTTGTACCAGGACGACGAGTTTGGCCTGGACATTGTCAATGGCACCGAGGCCGCCCTGAAGGAAGCTGGTCTGCCGCTGGTCGAACGCACCAGCTACAAGCGCGGTGCCACCGAGTTTTCATCGCAGATGCAAAAGCTCAAGGCCGCCAACCCCGACCTCATCGTGCTGGCAACCATCGTCCGGGAAACGATTGGCTCCATCAGCGAAGCACGCAAGATTGGCTACACCGGTGACTTCTTTGGCAGCCAGGGCTCCTACATACCGGCGCTGCCAAAGCTGGGGGGCAAGGCCATTGAAGGCCTTTACAACATGAACGAGATTCCCACACCGTACCGGGACAACCCAGGCAACACCAAACTGCTGAATGACTGGATGGATGCCTACAAGACGCGCTATGGCAGCGACGCCGAAATCGGCGGCCTGCAAGGCTGGTTCGTGATGGACATGTTCATCAAGACGGTCGAAAAGACCGGGGCCAACCTGACCACAGACACTTTCATCAAGGCACTTGAGTCCACCACGTTTCCCCGTTCATTTCTGGGTACGCCTGACATTTCATTCGGCCCTAAAAAGCACCTGGGTAACAGCCAGGCCCGCATTGCACAAATTCAGAATGGCCGCTGGGTCAATGTCACGGATTTTGTGAAGTAACCACCAGCGACACCGCAACCGGAGAACACCATGGCACGCAATGTAAAAACCCTTTTCGACCTGACAGGAAAAACAGCCCTGGTCACCGGCGGCTCGCGCGGGTTGGGCTTCCAAATGGCACAGTCGCTGGGCGAGCTCGGTGCCAAGGTAGTGCTTAGCGCCCGAAAGGCCGAGGAGCTGGAGCGCGCGGCAACGGCACTCCAGGCCCAGGGCATCGACGCGAGCTGGATCGCTGCAGACGCCGGTCAGGACGCCGACATGCAGCGCCTGGCCGACGAAGCCATCGCCCGGCTGGGACACATCGACATTCTCATCAACAACGCAGGTGCCACCTGGGGCGCGCCGGCTGAAGACCACCCAGTCAAAAGCTGGGACAAGGTGATGAACGTCAACATCCGGGGCATCTTCGTGTTGACGCAGCTTATTGGCAAGAAAAGCATGTTGCCGCGCAAGAGCGGGCGCATCATCAATATCGCGTCCATTGCAGGCCTGGGCGGCAACCCGGAATTCATGAAGACAATTGCCTACAACACCAGCAAGGGGGCCTGCATCACCTTCACGCAGGCTCTGGCTTCGGAGTGGGGCCCCCATGGCATCACGGTCAACGCGATTGCGCCAGGGGCCTTTCTGACCAAAATGACGGAAGGCATGTTCACCCATGTCGGCGGGGAGAACCTGGCCGCCAACGCGCCACTGCGCCGAACGGGCGATGACGAAGACCTCAAGGGGTTGACCGCCTTGCTGGCATCTGACGCCGGCAAACACATCACCGGGCAGGTCATCGCCGTGGACGGTGGCGTGAGTTCAGTCGTCGCCGCCTGAATCAGCCCCTACGGAGATTTGAAATGCCCACCGCACTTGAAGACAAATTCGCCATTGAAGAGCTCATAGCCCGCTACAACCAGTCACTGGACGGAGGCGACTACCCGACCTGGGTTGCCTGCTGGGCTGACGACGCCATTCTGGACGGCATCGGAAAGCTGCTGACCGGCAAGGCCCAGATTCAGGCGTTTGCCGACCAGTATGAGGGCTCGACGCGCTCAAAGATCAATGGTTTGAAGCACTACACGGTCAACATCCTCTCGACCATTGACGGTGACACTGCCCAATCCAGCTCGTACCTGCAACTGGTGAACACCACGGACAAAGGCGTGAAGATCATTTTTACAGGGCGCTATGAGGATGACCTCAAGCGCGTAAACGGCCAGTGGCAGTTTGTGCGGCGCAAGCTGCACCAGGACAAGCCACCAGCCCCCGCCGCATAGGAGACCAACACAGACTTTCAGGCCTGCGGCCAACCCGCCTCCAGTAGACTGCGTGCCCAAGGGCATCAGTCTTCAAGGAGTTCACGGTGAGTCTTCCCACGCAGGCACAAACCATCATCGTTGGCGGCGGCATCGTCGGCTGCTCCACGGCCTACCACCTGGCCAAGGCAGGCCGCACTGACGTGCTGCTGCTGGAGCAGGGCAAACTCACCAGCGGCACCACCTGGCACGCAGCCGGGCTGGTGGGGCAGATGCGGCCCAACCGCAACATGACGCAGATGAGCAAATACGGCATTGAGCTGTATGCCACGCTGGAGGCCGAGACCGGGCTGGCCACCGGCTGGAAGCAGTGCGGCAGCGTCAACGTGGCCAGCACGCCTGAGCGCCTGAAGGTGCTTAAAAAACAGGTGGCCATGGCGCGCAGCTTTGGGGTGGAATGCCACCTCATCAGCCCGCAGGAGGCGCTGGACAAATACCCCATCATTCACAGCGATGACCTCACGGGGGCCATCTGGCTGCCGGGTGACGGCAAGGCGAATCCGGCGGACCTTTGTATGTCGCTTGCCAAGGGTGCACGCAAGCGCGGCGTGAAGATCGTCGAAGGCGTGGAGGTGACCGGTGTGATCATCGAAAACGGCCACGCGGTGGGCGTGAAGACCCTGCAGGCCGGTGGCGTGACTGGCGAGATCCGCTGCGAGGTGCTGGTGAACTGCGCCGGCCAGTGGGCGCGGCAGTTTGGGCTGCTTGCCGGTGTGAACGTGCCGCTGTACAGCGCCGAACACTTCTACATCGTTACCGGCAAGATCGAGGGCGTGCACCCGATGCTGCCGGTAATGCGCGACCCCGATGGCCTGATTTATTACAAGGAAGAAGTGGGAGGCCTGGTGATGGGCGGCTTTGAGATGCACGCCAAGCCCTGGAAGATGGACCCGATTCCCAGCACGTTCCAGTTTGAGCTGCTGGGCGAAGACTGGGACCAGTTTGAGCCGCTGATGACCGCCGCCCTGCACCGCACACCGGCCCTGCACACGGCCGAGATCAAGATGCTGCTCAACGGCCCCGAGAGCTTCACGCCTGATGGCAATTTCATCCTGGGTGAAGCGCCCGAGGTCAAGAACTATTTTGTCTGCGCCGGGTTCAACTCGGCCGGCATTGCCAACAGCGGTGGCGCCGGGCGGCTCATGGCCGAGTGGATTATTGGTGGCGAGCCCAGCACCGACTTGTGGGACGTGGACATTCGCCGCTTTGGCGCGTTCACCGGCAACCGCAAGGCATTGGCCGAACGCACCAGCGAAACCCTGGGCCTGCATTACGCCATGCGCTGGCCCAGGCAGGAACTGGCCACGGTGCGGCCGCTACGCACCTCGCCTTTGTATGACCTGCTGGCCGCCCAAGGCGCGGAGTTTGGCAGCCGCAATGGCTGGGAGAGAGCCAACTACTTCAAACCCCACGGCCAGCCCACCCCAGCCCACACGCTGGACACCCCTGGCTGGTTGCCGTGGATGCAGGCCGAGCAAAAAGCCACTCGCGAAGGCGTGGCGATCTACGACCAGACCTCCTTCAGCAAACTGCTGCTGCAGGGCCGCGACGCGCTGGCCGTGTTGCAGCGCCTGTGCGCCAACGAGATGGATGTGCCAGTCAACAAGATGGTCTACACCGCCATGCTGAACGAACGTGGCGGGTTTGAGAGCGACCTGACGGTGA
>JANOAP010000661.1:0-4786 GCA_031411175.1 Rhodoferax sp.
CCACTGCGAACGAGGTTGTTGGCCAGGTCGGTGGCGCCGGTAAAGTCGTCGGCAATGCAACCCAGCAGCAGGCTGGTCATATCAGGAAGTGGGGGGAGTGGACAGCTTGCCAGCCACAGGGATCAAAATATTCATGGTGTGTCTTTCCTGGGAGCATCCGGCAATTGAATGCCGGGGAAAATCTTGATGACCGCGCTGTCGTCTTCACGGGCGAAGCCTGCAGTCGATGCCTGCATGAACATCTGGTGCGCCGTGCTTGAAAGCGGCAGCGGGAACTTGCTCGCGCGGGCCATGTCCAGCACCAGGCCGAGGTCCTTGACGAAAATATCCACCGCCGACAGTGGCGTGTAATCACCCGCCAGAACATGGGCCATGCGGTTTTCAAACATCCAGCTGTTGCCTGCACTGTGCGTGATGACCTCATACAGCGCGGCCGGGTCCACGCCCTCACGCAAACCCAGCGCCATGGCCTCCGCCGCAGCCGCAATGTGCACCCCCGCCAGCAACTGGTTGATGATCTTGACCTTGCTGCCTGCGCCAGCCGAATCACCCAGCTTGTAGACTTTGCCAGCCATGGCATTCAGAAACGGCTCGGCCACGACATAGGCGGCAGGCCGTCCGGCGGTCATCATGGTCATTTGCCCGCTCGCCGCCTTGGCAGCGCCGCCAGAAATCGGTGCGTCAATATAGAGAAGCCCCATGGCAGCCAACCGCGCTTCAAGCGCCACCGACCAATTCGGGTCTACCGTGGAGCACATCACGAAGACACTGCCGGGCTTCATGGTGGCGGAACAACCCGTGCCCGCGCCCGTGCCTGCACCATCTCCATCACCAAACAGCACGGCCTCGGTCTGGGCCGCATTGACCACGACCGACACCACCACGTCGCACTGGGCACCCAACTGGGCCAGTGATTCGCAGGCGGTGCCACCCTCCGCAGCAAAGGCCCGGGCGACCTCCTGACGGACATCAAAAACCTGAGGTGCGTGCCCGGCGCGACGCAGCGACTGTGCCATGCCATTGCCCATGGCACCCAGGCCAATCACGCCCACGGCTAAAGGCATGGTGGCTCCGGTGTCGATGCGGGTGTCAATGCGGGTTTAAGGGTATAGAGGTGGTTTTTCATAAAGTGCAGACTGGCAAATTCGCTTGCCAGCCGCAACTTTACTGCATGCGGCGCGATGCCAGCAAGCCTCGCCCCACCACCTGGGCCTGAATCTCTGCCGCCCCTTCAAAAATGTTCAGGATGCGGGCATCACACAGCACGCGGCTGATTTCGAACTCCAGCGCGTAACCATTGCCACCGTGGATTTGCAAACTGGCATCGGCATTGCTCCAGGCCACCCTGGCAGCCAGCAGCTTGGCCATGCCGGCCTCGATATCGCAGCGGTGCCCTTTGTCTTTTTCGGTGGCGGCGAAATAGGTCAGCTCGCGCGCCATCACCGTCTCAGCCAGCATCATGGCCAGCTTGTCAGACACGCGTGGAAATTCAATGATGGGCATGCCGAACTGACGACGGTCACCGGCATAGCGCAAGCCCAGTTCGTAGGCCTTCCATGCAACGCCCACGGCACGGGCTGCCGTCTGCACGCGGGCGCCCTCAAACGTCTGCATCAGTTGCTTGAAGCCCTCGCCTTGTACGCCGCCCAGCAAGCCATCAGCAGACACTTCGAAATTATTGAAGGCGATTTCATACTCTTTCATGCCGCGGTAGCCCAGCACATGAATCTCGCCGCCACTCATGCCTTGTGCTGGAAAGGGCTCGTCGCGAGTGCCACGTGGTTTTGCAGCAAGCATCATGCTAAGCCCACCATAGCCTTTGTTTGTCACGTCAGTACGCGCCAAAACGGTCATCAGGTCGCTGCGGGAACCATGGGTGATCCAGGTCTTGTTGCCATCAATGCGCCAACTGCCGTCTGTCAACTGGGTGGCGCGGGTGCGCAGCGAGCCCAGGTCTGACCCGGTGTCGGGCTCGGTGAAAACGGCGGTCGGCAGAACCTCGCCTGATGCGATGGCAGGTAACCAGCGGGCCTTTTGCTCTGGCGTGCCGGCGAGCGAGATCAGCTCCCCCGCAATTTCAGAACGCGTACCCAGCGACCCTGCCGCAATCCAGGCGCGGCTGAGTTCTTCGGTCACCACGCACATGGCAAGTTTGCCCATGCCCAGACCACCGTAGTCGGTGTCAATGCAAATGCCAAACACGCCCAGCGCGGCCATTTCTGCAACCACCTCGTCGGGTATCAAAGCGTCGGCCAGATGCCATTGATGGGCATGTGGCGCGATGCGCTCAGTGCTGAAGCGGCGAAACTGGTCGCGGACCATGTTCAGGTCGCTGTCAGGCAATGACTCATTGACGGCAACACCCGCTCGCACTTGCGCCATCAGGGCCAGCCGTGTTTCTGCCGTGTTGCCGCTCTCCAGAAACCAGGCCACCACCGGGTCAGCACGCAATGCAAGCACCGCGTCATTCAGACCCAGCTCTGCGGGCCGGAAAATCTCGTTTTGCCCCATGGGGATGCCACCCGAAATCTGGTGCAGGTACTCACCCAAACCCACACACAAAAGGAGTTTTTCGGCCTCGCCCAGCGACGATTCTGATGCCAGCCGCAAGCCCCATTGCGAAGCGCGGACAATGGCCTCGCCCGTGGTGGCCATCCATGCCAGGCCATGCAGTGCACGCTGGTGTTGGTGAGCCAGTTGCGCGTCCAGCGTACCGCCTGACGTGAGCCGGTCGTTTGTCGCCTGTGTGGCAGTTGCCAGAAAGGCGCGCACGCAGCCTGCAATGCCTTGCAGGCTGTCAGTGAAGTTCATGGTGATGCTCATGGCGATGTTCTTGCTCTAGGCCCGGCTATCCGGCCAGAGTCGTGCAACTGGCCTATCTGGGTTGCAGACATTCCCAGGATATCGGACAAGACCTGGTCGGTGTGTTCACCCAGGCGGGGTGCGCGCACCGGGCTGGATCGTTCACTCTGGCTCAAAGTGGCTGCCGCGCCCGGCGTGGGGTAGGTTAACCCACTGGGGTGCGCCACCGCGCTGAAGAGCGGGTTGGCTGAGACCAGGCGTGGTTCACCGGTCACCGCTTCCTTGAGCGTGTGATAGGGCCCCCAGCATACACCGTTGGCCTCAAAAGCCTCAGCCAGGCTGCCTGCGTTGCGTCGCGCTACTGCGGCCTCGACCAGGGGTGTCAGCACCTCCCTGTGCAGAAAGCGCAGGCCTTCGTCTTTGGCAAACGACACACCCAGCGCCGATTCGATGCCCGCCACGGCCTGATTCAGCTCAAGCGACGCAACCAAACCGGTCCACTGGCGTGGCGTGATGGCGACCACCATCAGACGCTTGCCATCGGCGGTCTTGAAGTCACGCCCGAACGCACCGAAGAGGTTGTTGCCCATTTTGGGCCGGTCCACGCCGCCTTGAACCTCGGCAATCTGACCCAGGTGGCCCAGCGATGCCATCGCCATGTCAGACAAAGGAACACGCACCTCCTGCCCCTGCCCCGTGGCCTGCCGGTGGCGTTCGGCGGCCAGCGTGGCAAAGGCTGCGTAGGCACCGGCGAGCAGATCCCAGGCCGGTAGCACGTGGTTCACAGGCTCGTGGTCAGTGCCGGAGGGCCCGGTCATGTAGGGCACGCCAATGGCGGCATTGATGGTGTAGTCAACAGCGGGGGTGCCGTCGGCCCAGCCCATCACGCGCGTGGTGATGAGGTCAGAGCGGCCCTGGCGCAAGCGCTCGTGTGACAGAAAGCCGTCTGCCGGAAAATTGGTCACAAACAAGCCGCCGCCCGCGCCGGGTGAGCACACCAGCTGCGCCACCAGCGCACGGCCTTCAGGCGACGCAAAGTCAACCGCTATCGACAGCTTGCCCTTGTTCAGACCCTCCCAATACAGGCTGCTGCCGCCAGAAGACAGCGGCCAGCGATGCGAATCGGGGCCTCCGCCTATCGGATCAATCCGGATGACTTGCGCGCCCATCTGCTGCAAGTGCAGGCTGCAAGTGGGTGCCGCGATGAAAGAGGCGCATTCGATGACGCGCAAACCGCGCAGGAGCTGGTACATGTGGTGAAACCCTGTCGAGAAATTGATTCAGCCCGATTGGCATGATGGTCGCCGCGTGATTGCGGCCATCCATCAATAGGACCGGGGCAAGCCCAGCACATGCTCGGCCACATACGAATAAATCATGTTGGTCGATATAGGTGCCACCTGGTAGAGGCGCGTTTCGCGGAACTTGCGCTCCACGTCGTACTCGCACGCAAAGCCAAAGCCGCCGTGGTACTGAATGCACACGTTGGCGGCCTCCCACGATGCCTTAGCAGCCAGGTACTTCGCCATGTTGGCTTGCGCGCCGCAGGGCTGGTGCGCGTCATACAGGCGGCAGGCCTCGTAGCGCATAAGGTTGGCGGCTTCCACTTCAATGTAGGCATCCGCAATGGGGAACTGCACGCCCTGGTTTTGCCCAATGGGGCGGCCAAAGACCACGCGCTCCTTGACGTATTTGGAGATGCGGTCAATGAACCAGTAGCCATCACCAATGCATTCGGCAGCAATCAGCGTACGTTCGGCGTTCAGGCCGTCCAGAATGTATTTGAAGCCTTTGCCTTCCTCGCCGATCATGTTCTCGACCGGGATCTCCAGGTTCTCGAAAAACAGCTCATTGGTTTCGTGGTTGACCATGTTGGCAATGGGGCGCACGGTCATGCCGGACTTTTCTGCCTGGCGCAGGTCCACCATGAAGATGGACAGACCTTCAGATTTCTTCTTGACCTCAACCAGCGGCGTGGTGCGGG
>JANOAP010000662.1:0-3580 GCA_031411175.1 Rhodoferax sp.
GCGTCGGGTTGTAGCGGGTGATGAGCAGGTGCTCCTTGATGGGCTCCAGCCCTTCAATGGCGCGTTTGGTCTTGCTCGACAACATGCCCAGAATGCGGTCGGAGTCACGCACGGAAGACACCTCGGGATTCGTCACCACCAGGGCCTCGTCGGCAAAATGCATGGCCATCAGCGCGCCGGTCTCGATGCCTGCCGGGGAGTCACACACGATGTACTCGAAGCCCATACCGGCCAGGTCGGTCAGCACCTTTTCGACACCGGCCTGGCTCAGTGCGTCCTTGTCGCGGGTTTGCGATGCCGCCAGCACGAACAGGTTGTCGCACTGCTTGTCTTTGATCAGCGCCTGGTTGAGGTTGGCTTCCCCCTGAATAACGTTGATGAAGTCATACACCACGCGGCGTTCGCAGCCCATGATGAGGTCGAGGTTGCGCAGGCCAACGTCGAAGTCGATGACCACGGTTTTATGGCCGCGTAGCGCGAGGCCGGTCGCAAAGCTGGCGCTGGTGGTGGTCTTGCCAACGCCACCTTTGCCGGAAGTCACAACAACAATTTTTGCCATGGGGAGGGTTGTCTTTCAGTAGGTTGATGAGTGATGTGAAGCTGCACATCCGGCAGCCTCAAGCCTTCAGGGGTTCGAAAATGAGTTTGTCAGCGTCCGCACCACCCAGTCGTATCTGGGCGGGCTTGCCGCGCACCGACTCAGGCAGCGGGTTTTCGCTGGTGCGGTAGATGCCGGCAATGGAAATAAGCTCCGGCTCCATGCTCAGCGCAAAGATGCGGGCTTCCGTGTTGCCACGCGCACCGGCCATGGCCTTGCCACGCAGCGGCGCATAGACATGAATGTTGCCGTCGGCCACCACTTCAGCGCCGGGGTTGACCATGGCCAGCACCACCAGGTCACCACCCCGCGCATAAGCTTTCTGGCCGGACCGCAAGGGCTTGTCGATGACCAGGGTGGTGGCAGACGCCATGGGGGGCTGCGGGCTGGGCAATAACTCAGCTACTGTCTCGGCTGTAGGCTCGGCGGCGCGCTCTACAAACTCGGCAGCCACAGGCGGCTTCACAGCATTGCGGACTGCATCGGGCGCCAGCACCAGGCCTGCCGCCAGTGCGGCTTGCACCACAGGCTCGCTCGCGCCCCGTACCGCCATGGGCACCAGCTTGTACTTGCGCAGCAGCGCGATCAACCCGGCCAAGTCCACAGCTGCGGGTGCATCAGCCAGTTCAGACGATTCAACTTGGGGCAGTTTTGAAAAATCGATGACCACACCGTCATGGTCAAAATAATCCGGGCTTTCGCCGTCCGGGCCAAAGCGCTTGGCCAGATCCAGCGCCAGTGCGGTGATGTCGGCCGTTTTGAGAATGAGCGCCAGCAGCGGGAGTTGCGCGCTTTTGATGTCTACGGCGATGGGCACCGGGCCGGAAGAGCTGTCAGCAGGTGCAACGGTCATTAAATCAAATCAGGGTAAGTACTAGCTGTGTATTTTATCAGGCCGCTGCGGTGGGGCCTGTGCACAATCTAGGGATTGAGCCATTGACCGGACCCAAACCGTGCGCCGCAAAATCCCCGCCACCCATACGCTGCTGTGTTTTGAAGCCGCCGCCCGGCATGAGAGCTATACGCGTGCCGCACAAGAACTGTCGCTGACGCAAAGCGCGGTCTCGCGTCAGATCACCGCGCTGGAAGAGTTCCTGGGCCAGACGCTGTTCCGGCGCACACGCCATGGCGTTGCGCTGACGCCGCGTGGTGCGGCGTACGCGCGCCAGGTGGCGGAGCGTCTGCGGGCTCTGGAGCGTGACACGCTGGACGCCATGTCTTTGCAAGGCTCGGGCGGTGCCGTCCACCTTGCCGCCGTGCCTACCTTTGCCACGCGCTGGCTGATACCGCGCCTGCCCTTGCTGGCGGTACAGCACCCGGACATCGTGGTGCACATCGAGACGCACACCCGGCCCTTCATGTTTGCAGAGACGGGTTTTGACGCCGCGCTGTACGCCGGCACGGCCACCCAGGTGGCCAACTGGGCCGGTACGCGGGCCGTGGCGCTGATGCAGGAGGAAGTTGTGCCCGTGTGCAGCCCGGCGCTGATCAACAACTTGAAGAAGCGGCCACCACTGACACCAGAAACCATCGCAGTGCTGCCCTTGCTTCAGCAAAGCACCCGTCCCGATGGCTGGCGGCAATGGTTTGATGCCATGGGCGTGGCGGCTCCCCTGGCCTTGTCCGGCCCGCGCTATGAATTGTTCTCGATGACCGCAGCAGCGGCCACCCACGGCCTGGGCGTGGCGCTGGTGCCGCGTTTGCTGATTGAGGCCGAGCTGGCGCGCGGTGACCTGGTGGTGGCCTGCAACCAGCCGCTCCGGGGTGAGCGTTCTTACTATCTGGTGACGCCGGATCGCGGGGAAGACAAGCCGGCGCTGGCTGCTTTTGGCCAGTGGCTAAGCCAACTGGCCGCAGGCGTTTGATATCAGGTCTGCACCGCCGCGATTGACGCCAGTGAGGCTAATGCGGCCTGCACGATGTGCTTCGCATCCACACCAAAAAAGTCGCGCAAGGCTGCACGCGTGTCGCTGCGGCCGAAACCGTCGGTTCCCAGAGTCACAAACCGGCAGCCTTGTGGAATGAACGCCCGGATGCTTTCCGGCACGGCACGCACATAGTCTGTGGCGGCAATGATGGGGCCCTGGCTTTGCCCCAGCAGGGTGGTGATGAAGGGCACCGTGCCCTCCTGCTCTTGCGCCTGACCATCGCGTGCCAGCTCGCTCCAGCTGGTCACGCTGAACACGGTCACGTCAAAGCCCTGCCCGGCGAGCTGTTCCGCAGCGCGGATGGCTTCATTCAAGATGGCGCCGGAGCCCAACAGCGTGATATTTCCTGATGGAACTGGCGGTTGGCTTGGCGGTTGGAGCTCGTTTTTATTGGGTTTATAGCTACTGTATTTATAGCAACCTTGCAACACATGAGCCTCAACGCCTGCGGGCAAGTCTGGCTGGGCATAGTTCTCGTTCATCAGCGTGACGTAGTAGAAAACGTTCTTCTGCTCCACCATCATCTCGCGAACACCCGCGTCCACAATCACGGCCATCTCGCCCGCAAAGGCGGGGTCGTAAGCCTTGCAGTTAGGAATCGTCGCGGCAATCAGGTGGCTGGTGCCGTCCTGATGCTGCAGGCCCTCGCCGCCCAGCGTGGTGCGACCCGAGGTGGCACCCAAAAGAAAACCGCGCGGCTGCTGGTCAGCCGCGGCCCAGATCTGGTCGCCCACGCGCTGAAAGCCAAACATCGAGTAGTAGATGTAAAACGGCAGCATGGCCAGCCCGTGCACGCTGTAGCTGGTGGCTGCCGCCGTCCAGCTGGCAATGGCCCCGGCTTCGCTGATGCCCTCTTCCAGAATCTGGCCGTCCAGCGCCTCGCGGTAGCTCAGCACGCTGCCTATGTCTTCCGGCGCATAGCGCTGGCCCACGCTGGAATAAATGCCCACCTGCTTGAACAGGTTGGCCATGCCGAAGGTGCGCGCCTCGTCAGCCACGATGGGCACGATGCGCGGCCCCAGTTGGGCATCTTTGAGCAGGTTGCCCAGCATGC
>JANOAP010000663.1:0-5478 GCA_031411175.1 Rhodoferax sp.
TATGGCCAGGCGTGCGGACTCTATCGTGTTGCGCTCGTAATGCGGGATGTTGCTGATGAACTCCACAAACCAGCTCAGTTTGTGCCAGCTGGGTTTGGGGTTGACCAAAAGCGGCGCGTCGCTTTTCAGCATCCACTTCAAACCCTTGAGGATGGTGGATGAATGATTCCACACCTCTGCATTCGACGCTGACAACTGCCCGCCGTTGGCAAATGATGTTTCCATCGCCACGTAGCGGTTTTTCTCGAACAAGGTGACGGTAAAGCCGCGCTTGGCCAAGGCATAAGCGGTGGTGACGCCGGTGATGCCGCCGCCTATCACCGCGATTGATGCTGCAATTGATTTCATGGTTCAGATCTCCAAACAAGTCAGGGATGTCAAAGTGACAAAAGCACGCCCACGCACCATGCGCGGCATACACCCCCTCTGTTTGGAACCTGAGAGATTCATGGCCTAGCCGTCGGGACGAGGCCACTTGCTCCTGCGGTGTGCCGGGTGACTGAACCCGGCAACTCTTCAGAGATCAACGATTCAAATCGGTCCTTTTGCCTGAGAGTTTCCGGGGTGGTTGCTCCTTCGGCGCAAAGTGGCGCTGTGCTGTGACTGTGGCGCTACCTTGTCTCTCCCGATCTGAATTTCAAAGAAAGTAACTATGCCAGAAAATGCGCCGTCAACGCCACCCAGAAGGCAGCACCCGGCGCGATGATGTCGTCATTGAAGTCGTAGCCCGGGTTGTGCACGTTGCAAGCGCCGGGTGTACCGGGGCCGCCGTTGCCCACAAAAAAGTAACAGCCAGGCACCCGCTGCAACATGAAAGAAAAATCCTCACTGGCGGTGAACATGGGGCCATAGGGGTCGACGCGCTCGGTGCCAAACAGCTTCAGCGCCACATCCGTCGCCAAAGCCGTTTCCTGGGGGGTGTTGACGAGCACGGCATAACCATCCCGCCAATCAATCGAAGCTTGCACACCGAAACTCGCCGCCTGCTGTTCGACCAGCGCCAGGATGCGATCTTTCAACAAGGCTCGCACTTCGGTGTCCAAGGCCCGCACACTCAATTCCAGCCGGGCGTCTTCAGGAATGACATTATTGGCCTCGCCCGCATGCAGGGCACCCACCGTGACCACCGCCGTCTTCAACGGGTCGACGTTGCGCGACACGATGGTCTGCAACGCCATCACGATAGATGCTGCTGCCACCACGGTATCAACCGACTGGTGCGGAAAAGCGCCATGGCCACCGCGCCCCTTCAAGCTGATGGTCACGTTGTCGCTGGACGCCATGGTGGGGCCACTTCTGAAAACAAACCGTCCGGCTTCGATGCCAGGCATGTTGTGCAAGGCGAACACTGCGTCGCACGGGAAGCGTTCAAACAGGCCATCCGCCATCATCTGCACCGCCCCACCCGCCCCCTCTTCGGCGGGCTGAAAGATCAGGTGCAGCGTGCCGTCGAAGTCGAGACTTTGCGCCAACTCCTTGGCAGCAGCCAACAGCGTAGCGATATGGCCGTCATGGCCACAGCCGTGCATCAGGCCCGGCGTTGTGCTGGCCCACGCACGTGTTCCTGCTTCGAGAATCGGCAGCGCATCCATGTCGGCACGCAACCCGAGGGAACGGGTGCTTTTGCCACGGCGCAATGTCCCCACTACGCCGGTTTTTCCCAGGCCTGTAGAGACTTCATAGCCCCAGTCGCGCAATTTCCCGGCCACCAGAGCGGCGGTGCGGTGTTCCTCAAAAGCAAGCTCGGGGTGGGCATGAATGTCACGGCGAAGTTGAATGAATTCGCCGCGTTCACTTTCGCTTTCAGCCATGCCGCTTACTGCGGTTCCAGCTTGATGGACTTGGCAATTGCCGCAGCCTTGACCACTTCTTTTTTGTAGAAGGCGTCAAGCTGCGCAAGGGTCATGGGTTCGGCCACTGTGCTGCCCGCAGTCTCAATGACTTTGCGAATGTCCGGGTTGCCCAGCGCGGTGTAGGCGGCTTTGTGCACGGCGGCCACTTGTGAATCAGGGGTTTTGGCACTGGCTTGAACACCAATCCAGATACTGAACTGGTAGTCTTCAAAGCCTTTGGTGGCGCTTGCCAGGGGCAACTTGGGCAGGCGTGCCAGCGGTTGGCTGGAGGCGAGGGCCAGCGCTTTGAATTGGCCACTCTCAATGGCGCCCATGACCGGGCCGACCAAGGGGACAATCGCAAAGTCAATCACACCGCCCATCAAATCCTTGACGTAGGGTGCCATGCCGCTGTAGGGCGCGTGCAGGCCACGGGCACCAGCCGTTTGCAGGGCTTTTTCAGCCATCAGGTGATAGAGGGAACCGATGCCTGTGGAGCCAAAGCTGAGTGGCTTGTCAGACTTTTTGGCCAATGCGACGAACTCTTCCAGTGTGTTCACCGGCAGATCCTTGCGCACGGCAATGACAAGGGGTGTGTACCCCACCAAGGCGGCCAGGCGCATGTCCTCTGGCTTGTTTTTGGCCGCGGCCACACCCAGCGGCGTGTAGATAAGCTCCAGAGGCGAGCCCGCCAAAAGGGTGTAGCCATCCGGCTGTGCATTGGCAGCCTTGAGCACCCCCAGAGAGCCCCCCACGCCCACCACGTTTTCGACGATGACGGGCTGGCCGAACACTTCAGCCATGCCTTTGCCAACCGCACGCCCCAGCACATCGGAGCCACCGCCCGGGGGAAAGGCCACGATCATGCTGACGGGTTTGGACGGGTAGGTCTGCGCGGCAACGGATGCGGCCAACGCAAGGCCGACAAACAGTGCACTGCAATAACGGATCAAAACACGGGGGGTGGGGTGCATGGCGAGCTCCAAAAAAAATACGGATGAAGTGGATGTTAGGTGGGCAAAAACAATGTGTCCAATGACTTATTTTTCTAGTTATTATTCATTTTTCTCATTGTTTTTGGGATCAACATGAATGCCTGCCCGCCATGAACATCAAGCATCTGGAACACCTGCTGGCCCTGGCTGACACGGGCTCCTTCAGCCGCGCGGCCGAGAGGCTATTCATCACCCAATCTGCGCTCAGCCGCAGCATCCAGAGCCTGGAAGACGACTTGGGCGGCAAGGTGCTGGACCGCATTGGCAAGCGCAATGAGCTGACCCCGCTGGGGCTGGACGTGGTGGCCCGGGCCCGCCACATCGTGCGTGATGCAGCCGAGCTGCGCCACAGTGCGCAGTTGCTGCAGCAAGGGGGCAAGGGCTCGGTCAGCGTCGGATTGGGGTCAGGGCCGGGTGCGCTGTTGACCATACCGTTGATGTGCGCCGCGGCTGCACACTACCCCGGCATGCAGGTCGCCATTACACGTGGGCCGACCGAACTACAAATCCAGCAACTGCGCAGCCGCCAGCTGGATGCCATGGTGGTGGACACACGCCGCGTCACACCCGCCACCGACTTGAACATCGAATCGCTGGGGGAAATCCGCGCGGGGTTTATTGTGAATGCCGTGCATCCGCTGGCGGCCAAACGTCCGGTCAGCTTTCAGGACATCACACGGTACCCGGTGGCATCCATACCCTTGTCCGATGAAGTGGTGCGCCTGCTGGTGGATCAATACGGCGCGCTGGCCAACCCGTCAGCCATGGTCACGCTGGTGTGTGAAGACGTCGCCAGTTTGCTGGCGACGGTTGCGCAGACCCAGGCCATTTATTTGGGTGTGGTGGCAGCGGCCAGGGCCGGCTTGCAAGATGGGTCATTGGTTGAATTGCCCATCAAGCCCAAGCTCAAGGCCGCAGCCCGATTTGCCTATGTCACTCTGGCCGGACGAACCGAAGCCCCGGTGATGGCCTGGTTTCGCCAGTTTGTGCGGGAGCATTTGCACGATTGAACGCTGAGATGACTCAATTTTTATAGCGACTTGTTGAATATTGACGGGAACTTCAGGCCAATTTGATTGGAAACCTTTGCGGGATACTTCGCGGCGGCCGTTGCTGATACTTGCCGACTTCTCTGTCGCCACGCTGGCGATACTGACGCTGCTGCCCGGCACCTGGGAAGAGACTGCAATCAGCGGCTGAAAATCCTATTCAACACTAACGCTTCGAACGTGAACGCCGGGCCGTCTTCCTGACGACCTCTTTCTCGGATTGCCACATTTCCGGAAAAATCTTCCGGCCCCAATCGGGTCGCGTATCAAAAAAAACCAGCAGCGCCGTGTATGCAAACGGCAACACGTAGAAGCCCCAGCTACCCAGGTGGGTCATCACCAGACTGACAAAGACGAAGGTCGCTATCACGGTGACCTGCGCGGCATAGTCGGCCCTCGAGCGCTTGCGGTCTTGGGCAAGGTCGCCAACCACCGGCGCGGCCTTCGGGGAAGTGCCCCGCTCGCCGACGGTGGTCACCGCTTCAAAACCGAGTTGGCCGCGAAATCCGGCAATGAGCGACACAAAGACGACCATGCTCCAGAACTTCCTTTGAGACAAAACACCCCACCAGTCGACGCCTTCGCTCAAACTGAAAATAAACGCGGGCATGAAAATCGGTACCGTGACGATGGCAGCGGTCGCCGCAAGAAAGACACTCAATATCAGCGCTGCGGACAACCGCGCGATGGGCAATTGCGCTCGGGGATCGACCGTGGTGGGGTCGGCGGGGTCGCAAAAGAATTTCCAGGGGTTGACCACCGGCCTACTCTCAGAATCAGAACCGGCGTCTGAACCCCAGGGCAAAGAAGTCCTCGCCATTGGCACCGTAGTCGTTGATCAGGTCGTAAATCGTGCAGCGATGGTGCAGCCGCATAAAAAATTCGTTCGCCTTGTCACCAGGGCGCGAAAACGCCAGCTCCAGAAACAGCCAATTGAGCGTGCGGGCACCGAGGCCATCGCGACCTCGCTCCAGCGGGCTCACAGACGTTGTGTATGAAATGCCAAAGGGCGCAAAGGCAACGCTGGTGTGCAACGTGTTGTTCCACGGGAAGCCGCTCCAACGCAGCGCGGGTGCCACCGCGATTTCAGTCAGCGACGCCACACCGCTTTGCTGCCCGATCATGGCGTCAATCTCCAGCGACAGCGGCCATGAGGCCGAGCGCCAGACGGTCTTGTTGGCCGTGAGCGCCACCATGTACTGGTCCAGAAAATTGGCCCGCCCCTGAATGAAGCCGGCGGGCTCCAGGTCGTGGTACCTGCCGGCATAGGCACCGATGCTCCAGTTGGGATCCTGGGCTTGCGCGCCAGTAGACAGCGTCAGCGCTGCCGCCACGAATGCGCCGTGCAACAGCCTGAAACACAGCGCAATGGGTAAAGCGATTGAATGCATGGTTGTGACATCCCCAGAGTTACAGGATCTTGGACAGAGCCATGCTAGCGATCAAACCAGCGACTGCCAATAGACTGACTGGAAAACCATAAAAAAACTACGGACACCGGGACGGCTCACACTCCTGCGGACTTCAGTGACTGATTTGCTTCTTTTTATGCAGCAAATCATTCAATGAATACGAGGGCCAGCGGCCAATTTAGATGCCCAC
>JANOAP010000664.1:0-5574 GCA_031411175.1 Rhodoferax sp.
ACAGCACCCACCCTCAATTTTGTGAACTGCCCTGATGCCAACGGGGGCCATCGCATGGCCTACTGGCAGTGGGGGGATGCGGCGGCAGGCCATGTGATCGTTTGCGTGCACGGGCTGAGCCGCCAGGGGCGTGATTTTGACGTGCTGGCACGCGCCCTGTGCGAGCGGGCCCAAAAGGCGGGTCAACCGCTTCGCGTGGTGTGCCCGGACGTGGCGGGCCGGGGCCAAAGTGACTGGCTGAAAGACCCCAATAGCTACCAGGTGCCCCAGTACGCAGCCGACATGCTGGCGCTGCTGGCGCAACTCAAGCCCACCACGCTGGACTGGGTGGGCACCAGCATGGGCGGGCTGATTGGCATGGTGATTTGCGGGCAGCCGGGGTTGCCGCTTAGTGTGCCGGTCAGGCGTCTGGTGCTCAACGATGTCGGGCCTGCCGTGGCCTGGGTTTTTGTGGAGCGTCTGCGCACCTATCTGGGTAATACGGGGCGGTTTGCATCCGTGCAGGCGGCGGCAGACGCCATGTGGGCGATTTCCACCACCTTTGGGCCGCACACGCCCGAGCAGTGGCTGACCCTGTCGCAGCACATGGTGAAACCCAAGGCGGATGAACCCGGAATGTACGAACTGCATTACGACCCCGCCATTGCCGTGCCAGTGCGCAGCCTGACGCCTGAAGCGGCAGCGCAGGGCGAAGCGGCGTTGTGGCAGCTGTATGACGGCATCACGGCCAGCACACTGCTCACACGCGGGGCTGTGTCAGACCTGCTGACGCCCCAAACCGCGCTGGCCATGACCCAGCGCGGCCCCAAGGCGCGGCTGGTGGAGTTTGACGGCATTGGCCATGCGCCTACCCTGGTAGCCGTTGACCAGGTGGATACGCTGGTCGACTTTCTTTTGGGCTGATGACCTGAAGTCAACCGGATGAAAAGCACCACGCCAGGGCTGGCAGACACGGCCCAGCGAAACCAGCTGATTGCTGCCACGGCGCAGACCCTGCCCGAGCAGGCGAACGCGCTGGCGCGGGCACGCGCATTTGCCGAGCCGCTTTTGGCCACCGAGCTGCTGGACACGGGTGAAAACGTACTGGCGCATGCCGACGCGGTGGCGGCCATTCTGAAAGTCATCGGCGGCTCCGAGGCCATGCAGGCCGCCAGCTACTTGGTGTATGCCTGTGACCACCTGAACAAGCCGCAAGAAATCATTGCCAAAGCTTTTGGTGACAACTTTGCCGCGCTGGCGATTGAAACCACCAAACTGGTGCGGGTGCAACGCCAGGCCCGGCAGGTCCACGTGCAGGCGCAAGCGGGCGCAAACCGCCCGGGCACGGCCATTCCCATGGCACAGACCGCAGCGGCGCAGACCGAGAACGTGCGCAAGATGCTGCTGGCGTTTTCGCGCGACTTGCGCGTGGTCATGCTGCGGCTGGCCTCACGCTTGCAGACGCTTCGCCACTTCGCCCAGTCCAAACTGCCGGTGCCGCCCGATATTGCGCGCGAAGCCCTGCAGGTGTTCGCGCCGCTGGCCAACCGGCTCGGCATCTGGGAAATCAAGTGGGAAATGGAGGACCTGGCGTTCCGGTTCATGGAGCCTGACACCTACCGCCAGGTGGCCCGGTTGCTGGACGAAAAGCGCACCGAGCGGGAAGCCTATGTGCAGCAATTGCGCGCGCACCTGGAAGCCGAGCTGAAGAGCCAGGGCATTGCATCGACCGTGCAGGGGCGACCCAAGCACATCTACAGCATTGTCAAAAAGATGCGCGGCAAGGCGCTGGGCTTTGAGCAGGTGTACGACATTCGTGCGCTGCGCATTGTGGTGGCCAATGTGCCCGACTGCTATGCGACCTTGAGCTGGGTGCACAGCCGGTTTCAGCCGGTGGCAGACGAGTTTGATGACTACATTGCCAAGCCCAAAACCAACGGCTACCAGTCGCTGCACACCATCGTGAGGGACGGCGGCGCTGGCGGGCGGGGCCAGCCGATTGAAATCCAGATCCGAACGCAGGCCATGCACGACCATGCCGAGCACGGTGTGGCCGCGCACTGGGCCTATAAGGAAGCGGGCGTCAAAGGCTATGCAGGCGTATCTGCCAGTGGCGAGTACGACGCCAAGATTGCCGTGCTGCGGCAGTTGCTGGCGTGGGAGCGTGACCTGTCAAGCGCACCAGCAGCACAAGAGGGTGGCCAGCCGCAGCAGGTGTCGTTTGATGACCGCATCTATGTCTTGACGCCCGATGCTGCCATTGTGGAGCTGGCCCAGGGTGCTACGGCAGTGGACTTTGCCTACAGCGTGCACACCAATTTGGGCCACCGTTGCCGTGGCGCGCGCGTGGATGGCGTCATGGTGCCGCTCAACACGCCGCTCAAAAATGGCCAGACTGTGGAAGTGACGGTTGCCAAAGAGGGTGGCCCGTCGCGCGACTGGCTCAACCCTGATCTTGGCTATCTGGTCAGCCACCGTGCCAAGGCCAAGGTGCGTGCCTGGTTCAACGCGCTGGCCATGGACGAGACAATTGCCAAGGGGCGCGAAGCCGTCGAGAAGCTGCTGCAACGCGAAGGCAAGACAGCCGTCAAACTGGACGACCTGGCTGATCAGCTTGGCTTCAAGTCAGCCGATGATTTGTTTGAATCCGTGGGCAAGGACGAGTTCTCTTTGCGCAGCATCGAGACGGTGCTGCGCCCACCCGAGCCCGTGGCGGTGCAAAACGAAGTGCCGCACTTGAGAAAGCCCAAGGCGCAAGACCCTTCAGCCAAGGGTGGCCTGCTGGTGGTGGGGGTGGATTCTCTGATGACCCAACTGGCCAAGTGCTGCAAGCCCGCGCCGCCTGATGACATCTGCGGCTTCGTGACACGCGGCAAGGGCGTGAGCGTGCATCGGGCCGATTGCTCCAACCTGCGCGAGATGATCGCCAAAAATGGCGAGCGCGTGATTGAGGTGGAATGGGGCATCACCAAGGCCGTTGATGGTGCCGTCTACCCGGTGGACGTGGCGATTGAAGCCGCCGACCGCCAGGGCCTGCTGCGCGACATCTCGGAAGTGTTCACCAAGGAGAAGATGAATGTCATTGGCGTGCAGACCCAGTCGGTCAAAGGTACGGCGTGGATGACCTTCACGGTGGAGGTGGCAGACTCGGGGCGGCTGCTGAAAGTGCTGGGCATCGTGGGGGACCTGAATGGCGTGCGGTCTGCGCGGCGGCGGTAGCGACGCAGCCACCGTGGATTTGCTACTTGTTTTGTAGCTAACTATTCAATGAATATGTGGGCCAATGGCCATTTTTACCAATGACTGACCGCAGTACACCGTCACACACCTTCCTCTGGCACGACTACGAGACCTTCGGCATCAACACCCGGCGTGACCGGCCCGCGCAGTTTGCGGCCATCCGCACCGACGCGGCGCTGAACGAAATCGGCGAGCCACTCATGCTGTATTGCCAGCCCGCCAACGACTTCCTGCCTGACCCGCAGTCTTGCCTGGTCACCGGCATCACACCCCAGCTGTGCCTGGAAAAGGGCCTGCCCGAATACCAGTTTGCCGCACAGATCGAGCAGGCCTTCAGCCAGCCCGGCACGATTGGCGTGGGCTACAACACCATCCGGTTTGACGACGAGATCACGCGCTTCATGTTCTGGCGCAACCTGATCGACCCCTATGCGCGCGAATGGCAAAACAACTGTGGCCGTTGGGATTTGATGGATGTGGTTCGCACGGCCTATGCGCTGCGGCCTGAAGGCATCCACTGGCCGACCAAACTGGATGAAAAGGGCGACGGCAAGAATGACCGCAAAGCCAGCTTCAAGCTAACAGATTTGACCGCCGCCAACGGCCTGGCGCACGAAGCCGCCCACGATGCCCTGAGTGACGTGCGCGCCACCATTGCCTTGGCGCGGCTGCTGCGTGACAAGCAGCCCCGGCTGTTTGACTTTTGCTTGGGTCTGCACAAAAAAGACCGCGTGGCTGCCGAGCTGGGCCTGCCCACCACGGTGGCCACGGCCAAGCCTTTCCTGCATGTCTCGGGCATGTTTGCGCCTGAGCGCGGTTGCCTGGCCCTGATGTGGCCGCTGGCCATGCACCCCACCAACAAGAATGAGCTGATCGCGTGGGACCTGGCCTGCGACCCGCGCGAGCTGGGCACACTGCGCGCCGATGACATCCGCCTGCGCATGTTCAGCAAGAGTGACGAATTGCCGGATGGCGTAGCGCGTCTGCCCATCAAGACCATTCACTTGAACAAGTCGCCCATGGTGATGGGTAACCGGAAGGTGTTGTCCCCCGCCATGGCGCAGCGCTGGGGCATGGATTTGGAAGCGCAACTGGCCCATGCCGCGTTGGCGTCTGGCCTGCCCGACATGAGCGGCATCTGGCCCGAGGTTTTTCAGCGCCCCAAAGAGGCCACGCCCGATGTGGATGAAGACCTGTATGGCGGCTTTGTCGGCAATGCAGACCGGCGTCGGCTGAATGAATTGCGGGGCCTGCCCATAGACAAACTGGCGGCCAAACGAAGCGCGTTTGACGATCCACGGCTTGAGGAACTGGTGTTTCGTTACAGGGCGCGCAATTTTCTGGCAGGACTCAGCCCCGATGAAATGGCACGCTGGGAAGAGCATCGCGCCGCGCGTCTGTTTGACGGCGTGGATGGTGCCCGCACGATAGAAGGCCTTTTCGCCGAGATTGATACGCTGTCTGAGACGGCTGACGAACGCGGCGAGGAAATCCTGGGTGCGTTGTATGACTATGCGGAGATGATTGCGCCTGAGCGCAACTGAGGTGCTCAGGCACCGGGTTCGTTGGCCAGCGCCAGCAGCTTGTGTACGGTCGCCCAGTTTCTGGTGGTGGTTGATTGGCCCGCTTTGCTCAACAACGCTTCACCCGCCTTGCTGTCGAGTATGCCGGTGGTGCAGTGCAGGTACGCAGCATGCGTGCCGATTGCAAATTGCTCAGGCGGCTTCACCAGTGGCGCGATGAAATCCAGCGCGGGTAGCGTCTTGGCATCCTGAACGAACACAACCAGGAAATGTGAAGGGTTGGTGATCGCATCCCCCAGCGGATTCCCGGAAACGACAGCGGCCAGCTCTTTGGCTGACTTGACGATGACCGGTACGTCGAACGCCATTCTGGAGGCGATGGCTGCGGCTATTGCGTTAGCGTGCCGGGCGGGTGTGCCACTGGCTGCGTAAAACACGGCGTTGCCGCTGTTGAGCAGCGTAGCTATGCCGGTAAACCCAAGCTCACCCATCAACGCACGCAGTTCGGCCATGGGGATGCGCTTGGCCTTGCCAACGTTGATGCCGCGCAACAGGGCTACGAATTTGGGCATGGGTGATCCTCCTATGGGTTGGTCGATTGCGTCACACAGGGCTACTTTTTTTGATGCTGGCAAAAGACTTCTTGCGTTCCTTGGCGACAGCAGCGTCAATCACAGCCATGCCTTCGTCTGGCGGTACGCCCGAAAAGTCCGCCTCAATGCGCTGGCACAGGGCATCAAACCGGCCCTGCATTCGGCTAATGCACGCAAACAGTCTCGCGTCCACTAGTGCAGCAATGGGCCTTCCGTCTTCGCTGATCACAATGCTGTCG
>JANOAP010000665.1:0-6620 GCA_031411175.1 Rhodoferax sp.
GCGTCGGCCATGGCCTGGGTGCTGCTGATCATCATTGGCATCTTCACCAGCATCAGTTTCCTCACGTCCAAATACTGGGTTTATTATGAAGATGACCCTCGCTGATTCTTCGGACTCACCCGCGCCCAAAAAGCGGTACGGCCCCAGCCTGATGCGTTTGCTGGGTGGCACGCTCACGCGCCATGGTCTGCTGGTGGCGGCCTCTTTCCTGATGTTGTACCCGTTGTTGTGGATGCTGGCCTCGTCGTTCAAGCCAGAGTCCATCATCTTCACGGACCTGTCGCTGATTCCACCGTCGTTTGATTTTTAAAACTAAACCCACGGATGGAAAGGGTTGCAGCAGAGTTTTACGGTATATTTCAATAACAAGCATATGGTGGCTGTATTGGTGGTGATTGGCAATGTGCTGTCGTGCTCCATCACGGCTTATGCCTTTGCACGGCTGGAATTTCGGGGTCGCCGCATCTGGTTTGTAGTGATGCTGGGCACGCTGATGCTGCCCTACCACGTGACACTGATTCCGCAGTACGTGCTGTTTTTAAAGCTCGGCTGGATCGACACGTTTTTGCCGCTGATCGTGCCCAAATTTCTAGCCGCCGATGCCTTCTTTATCTTTCTGATGGTGCAGTTTTTCCGGGGCATTCCGCGCGAGCTGGACGAAGCCGCGGTGCTGGACGGCTGCAGCCCCTGGCGCATTTACTGGAAGATCATGATGCCGCTGTCTACCCCGGTGTTGACCACCACGGCCATTTTCTCTTTCATCTGGACCTGGAACGACTTTTTGGGCCCGCTGGTGTACCTGAACGATGCCTCCAACTACACCGTGCCGCTCGCGCTGCGCTCCTTCATGGACTCCACCGGCCAGTCGGCGTGGGGCCAGTTGTTTGCGATGTCGGTGCTGGCCATTTTGCCGATCTTTTTGTTCTTCCTTTTCTTTCAGCGCCTGATCATTGAAGGCGTTGCCCACTCTGGTATGAAACGATGATCCAAGCTACCCCAAAGACCCAAGCCAACATCCGCTTTGCAGCGATCGGGCTGAACCACAGCCATATTTACGGCCAGACCAAAGCCCTGCTTGATGCAGGGGCCGAGCTGGTTTCTGTGTATGCCGAAGAAGACGACCTGGCCGCCGACTACATCAAGGCCTTTCCGCAGGCCCGCCGCGTGGCCGACAAACGCGCCATCCTGGAAGACAACAGCATTCACATGGTGGTCAGCGCCACCATCCCCGATGTACGGGCCGCCACCGCCATAGAAATCATGCGCCACGGCAAGGATGTCATGGTGGACAAACCCGGTGTCATCACCCTCGACGAGCTGGCCGCTGTCAAAGCCGTGCAGGCCGAGACCGGGCGTATTTTTTCTGTGTGTTTCTCGGAGCGTTTTGAGAACCGCGCCACCGAGAAAGCCAGCCAGCTGGTCGCCGCCGGTGCGATTGGCCGCGTGGTGCAAACCGTGGGCCTGGGGCCTCATGCCCTGCGCAACAACCCGCGGCCCGACTGGTTCTTTCAGCGTAAACGCTACGGCGGCATTTTGTGTGACATTGCGGCGCACCAGTGTGACCAGTTTCTGCATTTCACGGGCTCCACCCAGGCGCAGGTGGTGGCCTCGCACATCGGCAATTTTGGCAACCCCGAAACCCCCGAACTTGAAGACTTTGGCGAAGTGCTGCTGCGCGGCAATGGCGGCACCGGCTTTATCCGCGTGGACTGGTTCACACCCAAAGGGCTGGGCGTGTGGGGCGATGGCCGCCTGACGATTCTGGGCACCGAAGGCTACATCGAGCTACGCAAATACGTGGACGTGGCGGGCCGCCCTGGCGGTGACCATCTCTTCCTGGTGGATGGCAAAGGCCAGCAACACATGGATTGCAGCAAAGAGTTTTTGCCCTACGGCCCGCGCCTGGTGCAAGACGTACTGAACCGCACCGAGACCGCCATGACGCAGGCTCATTGCTTCCTGGCCACGGAGCTTGCCCTCAAGGCCGAAGCCCTGGCCACCCGTGTGGGAGGTGTGTGATGGCTAAAAAAATACGCGTTGCGGTGGTCGGCCTGGGCGTCGGCAAGAGCCACCTGGAGGCTTATGACAAGGTGAGAGACCGGTTTGAGGTGGTGGCCGTCTGTGACCTGGATGAAGCCAAGGGCAAGGCCGTTGCCGCCGAGTTTGGCGTGCCGCGCTCAACCACCCGGTTGGCTGATCTGCTGGCGAGCACCGATGTCGATATTTATGACCTCTGCACACCGCCCCACACCCACTGCACCCTGATTGAGCAAGTGCTGGCTGCCGGGTTCCACGTCATCTGCGAGAAGCCCCTGGTGGGCTCCCTCGCAGAAGCTGACCGGATTGAGGCCGCCCAAAAAACCGCCACAGCGGCAGGTAAAGGAACACTGTTCCCGATCTTCCAGTATCGTTTTGGCCATGGCCTGCAAAAGCTCAAACATTTGCAAAAAAAGGGGTTTGCGCACACGCCGTTTTTGACCACCATCGAAACCTCCTGGCGGCGCGATTCAGACTACTACGACATCACCTGGCGCGGCAAATGGGCCACCGAAATGGGTGGCTGTTGCCTGACACAGGCTTTGCATGCGCACGACATGCTGTCGTATGTCAACGGCCCGATCAAAACCGTTTTTGCTCACCTGGCCACGCGTGTCAACCCGATTGAAGTGGAAGACTGCGCCGCCATCTCGATTGGCATGGAAAACGGGTCGGTCGCCACGCTCGCGGTCACGCTGGGTGCGGCTGAAGAGTTGTCTCGGCTGCGTTTCATGTTCTCTGACCTGACGGTGGAGAGCCGCAGCAACCACCCCTACCGGCCTGGCAATGACCCCTGGTATTTCAAAGGCAAGACGCCAGCGATTGATGCCGCCATGATCGCAGCACTCGCTGACTTCGTGCCGGCGCTGGAGTCGTTCGAGGGCCAGTTCGCGCTGGTTCACGACACACTGACCCAAGGCGCAGCCACGCCGGTTTCCCTGCATGACGCACGCCAGTCACTCGAATTGATCACGGCCATCTACTACTCGGCCGAGACCGGCATGCCGGTCAACCTGCCCATCGCCAAAGACCATCCCCGCTATGCCAGCTGGAAGCCCGTAGCGGGCAGTTTCAACAGAGGGGCAAGCCATGGCTGAGTTGTCACTGCGCGGCATCGTCAAGCGTTATGGCGCAGTGGAAATCGTCCATGGCATTGACCTTGAGATCAAGCACGGCGAATTCGTGGTGTTTGTAGGCCCGTCGGGTTGTGGCAAGTCCACGCTGCTGCGCATGATTGCCGGGCTGGAGGAAATCTCGGAGGGCGAATTTTGTATTGATGGCGTGCGCGTCAACGAGCTGGCACCGGCCAAACGCGAAATCGCCATGGTGTTCCAGTCTTACGCCCTGTACCCGCACATGAGTGTGTACGACAACCTGGCTTTTGGCTTGCAGACTGCGGGCGAGAAAAAAGAGGTGATCGACCAACGCGTGCAGCACGCTGCCAAGATGCTCAAGATCGACACCTACTTGAAGCGCAAACCCAAGGCCTTGTCGGGCGGGCAGCGCCAGCGGGTGGCGATTGGCCGCGCCATTGTGCGGGAGCCCAAGCTGTTTCTGTTTGACGAACCACTGTCCAACCTGGATGCCGAGTTGCGCGTGCAGATGCGGGTGGAGCTGTCCAAGCTGCATGCCGACCTGGGCACCACCATGATCTACGTGACCCACGACCAGGTAGAGGCCATGACCATGGCCGACCGAATTGTGGTGTTGCGTGATGGTCTGATCGAACAGGCCGGCTCCCCGCTGGACCTGTACAACCGCCCGGCCAACCGCTTTGTGGCGGGCTTCATTGGCAGTCCCAAGATGAATTTTCTGGAAGGCACAATGGCCAGCCAGTCTGCTGCGGGCATGGCGGTGCGCTTGAATGGGGGCGAAACCGTGAATCTGCCCGCGGCATCTGCTGCATTTCAAACCGCCGTCGGCGCAGCGGTGTGCGTGGGTATTCGTCCAGAACACATTGAGCTGGCCGACCAGGGCCTGCCCATGAAGGTGGCACT
This sequence comes from Rhodoferax sp., assembly GCA_031411175.1. Taxonomy (GTDB): domain Bacteria; phylum Pseudomonadota; class Gammaproteobacteria; order Burkholderiales; family Burkholderiaceae_C; genus JANYCG01. Next base: position 4,035 of record JANOAP010000665.1, read on the forward strand.
GACCGAGCAACTCGGCGGCAACACCGTGTTGTACGGCACCCTGAGCGACCAGCAGTCGCTGGTGGTGCAGGTGGTAGGGCAAAGCCACAGCAAACGCGGCGACACCGTGCACGTGAAGCTGCCGCCGGACAGTTGCCATGCCTTTGGCAAAGACGGCAAATCTCTGGCTGCCACGCGCCATTAGACCCGCTACCCAAGACATCACCCAGGTCACCCTTTATTGTCTTCGTCTCCAGGAAACACCATGAATATATTTCGTATCTCCGCTGTCACCTGTTTGATCGCCCTGACCCACTTCGGCGCAGCCGCACAAGCCTGGCCCAGCAAGCCGATTCGCGTGATCGTGCCGTTTGCGGCGGGCAGCACCACCGACATCATTGCCCGCGCTATCGCCGACAAAATGGGCGCCAGCCTGGGCCAGTCCCTGGTGATTGACAACCGGGGCGGGGCCAGCGGCACCATCGGTCAGGCCGTGGTAGCCGCAGCGGCGCCCGACGGCTACACCATCATGGTCCATTCGTCGTCGCACACCGTAAGCCCGTCCACGTTTGCCAAGCTGCCGTTTGACACGCTGGGTGACTTTGCGGGTGTGACGCCCATCACCACCACGCCCAACGTGCTGGTGATCTCGCCTTCCAAAAACATCAAGACCCTGCAAGCCCTGCTAGCGGCCGCCAAGGCCAAACCGGGCGCGATGAACTTCGCGTCAGCCGGCCAGGGCAGTGCCACCCACTTGAATGCAGAAAAGTTCAAGATGGCAGCGGGCATCGACGCACTGAATATTCCCTTCAAAGGCTCGGCTGAGGCGGTGACTGAAGTGTTGTCGGGTCGCGTGGACTACTACTTCAGCCCCATCGCCCCGGTGATTGGCCAGATCAAGGAAGGCCAGTTGCTGGCCCTGGCGGTGGGCTCGCCGCGCCGCGCCAGCGCCCTGCCCGACGTGCCCACCACGGCAGAGGCCGGTGTGCCAGGTTCGGAGTTCAACTTCTGGATCGGCATGATGGTCCCCGCCAAAACACCACGCGACATCGTCAACCGCCTGCACGACGAGGTGCTCAAGGCGCTGGCCTCCCCCGAGGTCAAGGCGCGTTTTGCCAACCTGGGGGCCGATGCCTGGACGATGCGACCCGAGCAGTTTGATGCCTACATCAAGGACGAAGTGATCAGCAACGCCAAGCTGGTCAAGGTGGCTGGACTGGCCCCTTAAACCTGATACGGCCACTCGAAACCCGTCACAGCAGCGCATAACGGCTCAAAGCCGCTGGCCCAACCCCTTCTATTTTTATCATGCGTAATTCATTGAACGCGGCACAGGTGCGTGTGCGCGCGGTGTCCCTCTACGAGCGCCCTGTCACCCTGCGCCTGCCCTTCCGCTTTGGCGCAGCCACCGTCACACAATGCCCACAGGCTTTTGTCCGTGTCAGCCTGGAGGTCGGTGGCCGCACCGTGGAAGGTGCCAGCGCCGAACTCATGGTGCCCAAGTGGTTTGACAAAAATCCGCAACTCACGCACGCGCAAAACTTCGAGCAATTGCGTGAGGCCTTGCGCATGGCCAGCCAGGCCTATCTGGCGGCCGACGCGGTACTGACACCTCATGCCTTGTCCCAGGCCCAGGGCGAGGCCGCCATCACCACCGCCGTGGCCCACGGCCTGCCCCGGCTGGCCGCCCAGTTTGGCCCGGCGCTGCTCGACAAAGCCATTGCCGATGCGGCCCTGCGCGCCAGCGACCTGGGTTGGGTGGAAGGCGTGTCCAACGGCGTGTTGGGCGACCCCTGGTCCGCACAGCTCAGCCTGAAAAAACCCGACGCGGTCTGGCTACGCCACACCGTGGGCCTGGCCGACCGCATTCTGGCCGGTGATGCAGGCACCAGCCCCGGCGACGGTTTGCCGGAGACACTGGAAGAGGCCATTGCCCATTACGGCCTGCGTTATTTCAAGATCAAGCTCAGTGGCCAGTTGGAGGCCGATATCGACCGGCTGGGTCGCATTGCCAGCCTGCTGGCCACGTCAGGTGGAGACTACCAGGCCACGCTGGATGGCAACGAGACCTTTGGCAACGCCCAGGTGCTCGGTGAGTTCTGGCGTGCGTTGCAAAACCAGACGCAGCCGCATCTCAAGGACCTGCTGGCCCGCACGTTGCTACTGGAACAACCCCTGGCCCGCAAGGTGGCGCTGGACGAGTCGCTGCTGGGCCTGGGCATCAACGTGCCGGTGATTCTGGACGAATCCGACGACAACGCCGACGTATTCGACAAAGGCCTGGCGCTGGGTTACCAGGGCATTTCGTCCAAGGCCTGTAAAGGCATTTACCGCTCGTTTCACAGCGCCTGGCGGGTGGCCCAGGATCCCCAACACCTGCTGTTGTCGGGTGAAGATTTAACCTGCCAGGCCGGCCTGGCCGTGCAGCAGGACAGCCTGCTGGCCGCCAGCCTGGGGGTGACCCACATCGAACGCAACGGGCATCACTATGTGGATGGTTTTGGTGTAGCCCCCCTGGCTGAAGCCGCCGCTTTTGCCCAGGCCCATCCAAGTCTCTACCAGGCTGACCCGGCGCACCCCGACCGCCCCCGGCTGGTGGTGCAACAG
>JANOAP010000666.1:0-3548 GCA_031411175.1 Rhodoferax sp.
CGCATCAAGATTGGTCACAGCGAGTTTGGCAAAAAGAATGGCCTGTTTGAAAAAGGCTGGCGACCCCTGTGGGTGGTCGACTTTCCCATGTTCGAGTTTGACGAAGAAGCCCAGCGCTACACCGCCACGCACCACCCCTTCACCGCGCCCAAGGACGGCCATGAAGACTGGATGGTCACCGCACCCGAGAAGTGCATCTCCAAGGGCTACGACATGGTCCTGAACGGCTGGGAGATGGGTGGCGGCTCGGTGCGTATTCACCGTGCCGACGTGCAGCAAAAAGTGTTCGATGCCCTCAAGATTTCTCCTGAAGAAGCCCAACTCAAGTTTGGCTTCCTGTTGGACGCGTTGCAATACGGTGCGCCTCCGCACGGCGGCCTGGCGTTTGGCCTGGACCGCATCGTGACGCTGATGACCGGTGCCGAGTCCATCCGCGACGTGATTGCCTTCCCCAAAACCCAGCGCGCCCAGTGTTTGCTGACGCAAGCGCCGAGCCCGGTGGATGAGAAGCAGCTCAAAGAATTGCACATCAAGCTGCGCAGTGCAGATTTGGCTAAGACCGCTTGACAGCACACTCGTGCACAATGAAAGGGCGCTCTCGGAGCGCCCTTTTTACTTTGGGAGGTTGAGTTGGCGATTCCTGATTTTCAAACCTTGATGTTGCCTTTGATGCAATTTATTGAGGATGGACAAGAGCATTTGGTTCGCGACGCAACAGATGCTATTGGCAAGCAGTTTTCACTGACTCATGAAGAGTGGGCGGAAATGCTGCCAAGTGGTCGGGCACCGCTGTTCTACAACAGACTTGCGTGGGCAAAGACCCATCTCAAGCGAGCAGGCTTGATTGATCAACCACGTAGAGGTGTTATCACCATCTCGTCGAGAGGGCGACAAGTGCTGGCGCAGAGGCCGGTGAAAATCAATATTCAACTATTGCAAAAATTTCCTGAATACGCTGCATTACGCGAGACATTGCCCAATCCTATTGGCGATAGTCTGGTGTCTCAAAGTGAGTTGCAAACGGCAGCGACACCTGAAGAGAGTATGGATCGTGCACATGAAGCCATTCGACGAGAGCTTGTTTCGGAAATAATCGCCAGCGTCAAAGCTTGCTCGCCCGAATTTTTTGAAAACCTCGTCATTCAACTTTTGCTGAAAATGGGCTATGGCGGTAGCCGTCAAGAAGCTGGAAAAGCCGTTGGCAGGTCGGGAGATGGTGGTATTGACGGGATCATTAACGAAGACCGACTGGGTCTGGATGCCATCTATTTACAGGCAAAAAAATGGGAAGGCAATGTAGGCGAAGGCCCTATTCGTGACTTCAAGGGTGCCCTCGATGCAAAGGGCGCGCAAAAAGGGGTGTTCATAACCACCAGTAGTTATACGTCTGCGGCGATTGAAGCAGCCCGCAACAGCCGTTCTTACAAGATTGTACTGATCGATGGCCAGAAGCTTGCCGATTTGATGATTGAGCATGACCTTGGTGTTTCGGTTGTTGCCACGTATCAGATCAAGCGCATTGATTCGGACTTCTTTGCCGATGAATGATGGCTAAAATGGCTAATGATCCTTCCGGAGTGCACCATGCAAATCACCGCCACCGAAGCTAAAAACCGTTTTGGTTATGTTTGCGCGCAAGCCAAGACGGCCCCTGTGATTGTTGAAAAAGATGGTCGGCCTGATACGGTGATGTTGTCTTACGCTGAATTCCAATCCATGAAAATGGCCCAAGCTGCTGACGGGGCAAAAGCCACGGCGCAGCGGAAAAGGGAGTTCGAGGAGGCTTACAAAGACTGGTTTGCCGCAGAGAGAGCTGACTTCGAAAAGAATGGCCTTTGGTGCGATGGCTTGGTGGACTGGATGAATCCGCCTCATGCCGCAGTTTGATGTGTACCTCAATCCGCACGCGGCAGCCCGCAATGTCACTCCCTATGTGGTGGACATGCAGAGTGATTTCGTAGATCTCCTTCCTACCCGCCTGGTCGCACCCTTGTCACGCTTGGGCTCTAGCCCATTGCGTCTACCGGTGAACTTGTGCCCAAGCTTCGCGGTTGGAGATGAAACACTCACGCTCAGGCCGTATTTGGCAGCGCCTATGGATGCCCGCCTGCTGGGCAAGCCAATTGCTTCGCTGAAGCAGCGTGGCAGCGAATTGATTGCGGCCTTTGACGCTGTGCTGTCTGGCATGTGATTCGCCCCCCCAAACTCAGCCCGCCGTATCAACAGCACCTCCAGCGCCGGGGTGTAGATCACCACCAGCACGGATTCGGGGATTTTGAAAGCTTGGGCCATAAAACAAAAGGGCGCTGATTTCAGCGCCCTCTGATTCTGCCCCAAGCTATATGCTGGCGGGGTAATGGAGTGATCAAGCCGCCTTGGCCACATCCACATTGCGCAGTTTGATGTGCAATTCCTTGAGCTGTTTCTCATCCACAGGACTCGGCGCTTGCGTGAGCAAACACTGGGCGCGCTGGGTCTTGGGGAAGGCAATCACGTCACGGATGGACTCGGCACCGGTCATCAGTGTCACCACACGGTCCAGGCCAAAGGCCAGGCCGCCGTGGGGTGGTGCGCCGTATTGCAGCGCATCCAGCAGAAAACCAAATTTGAGCTGGGCTTCTTCGGGTGTGATCTTCAGGGCATCAAACACTTTTTGCTGCACGTCCGCCCTGTGGATACGCACCGAGCCGCCGCCCATTTCCCAGCCGTTCAAGACCATGTCGTAGCCCTTGGAGATACATTTCTCGGGCGCGGTGACCATCCAGTCTTCGTGGCCGTCTTTGGGGGCCGTGAAGGGGTGGTGTGTGGCGGTGTAACGCTGGGCTTCTTCGTCGTAATCGAACATGGGGAAGTCCACCACCCACATCGGGCGCCAGCCTTTCTCGAACAGGCCGTTCTTTTTGCCAAACTCGCTGTGGCCGATCTTGATGCGCAGGGCACCAATCGCATCGTTGACGATTTTTTCCTTGTCGGCACCGAAGAAAATCAGGTCGCCGTCTTGTGCACCGGTGCGGGCCAGGACTTCATTCACGGCCTTGTCGTGAATGTTTTTGACGATAGGGCTTTGCAGGCCCTCACGACCCTTGGCAAGATCGTTCACCCGGATGTAGGCCAGTCCCTTGGCACCGTAGATCTTGACGAACTCGGTGTAGGCATCAATCTCGCTGCGGGTGATGCCGCCACCCTCGACCGAACCGCCAGGCACACGCAGGGCCACCACACGACCGTTTTTCATGTTGGCTGCACCGGCGAAGACCTTGAAGTCCACGTCTTTCATGAGGTCGGTGACTTCGGTGAATTCCAGCTTGACGCGCAGATCGGGTTTGTCGGAGCCGTAGCGGTGCATGGCTTCCTGGTAAGTCATGACCGGGAACTCGCCCAGGTCCACATTGATGGTGTTCTTGAAAACGGTGGTGATCATGCCCTGGAACATGGCGCGAATTTCTTCTTCGTCCAGGAACGAGGTCTCAATATCAATCTGCGTGAACTCGGGCTGGCGGTCGGCGCGCAGGTCTTCATCACGGAAACATTTGGTGATCTGGTAATAA
>JANOAP010000667.1:0-1695 GCA_031411175.1 Rhodoferax sp.
CGACCACCCACAGGGGTCGCCAGCCTTTTTCAAACAGGCCATTCTTTTTGCCAAACTCGCTGTGACCAATCTTGATGCGCAGGGCGCCAATCGCGTCGTTGACGATTTTTTCCTTGTCGGCACCGAAGAAAATCAGGTCACCGTCTTGCGCGCCAGTGCGGGCCAGCACCTCGTTCACCGCCTTGTCGTGAATGTTCTTCACGATAGGGCTTTGCAGACCTTCGCGGCCTTTGGCGAGGTCGTTTACACGAATGTAGGCCAGGCCCTTGGCACCGTAGATCTTGACGAACTCGGTGTAGGCATCAATCTCGCTGCGGGTGATGCCACCACCCTCGACGGAGCCACCGGGCACGCGCAGGGCCACCACACGGCCATTCTTCATGTTAGCGGCTCCCGAGAACACCTTGAAATCCACGTCTTTCATCACATCGGTGACTTCTGTGAATTCAAGCTTCACGCGCAGGTCAGGCTTGTCGGAACCGTAGCGGTGCGCGGCCTCCTGGAAGCTCATGACCGGGAACTCACCCAGATCGACGTTGATGGTGTTCTTGAAAACGGTCTTGATCATGCCCTGGAAGATGTCGCGAATTTCTTCTTCGCCCAGGAACGAGGTCTCAATATCAATCTGCGTGAACTCGGGCTGGCGGTCAGCGCGCAGGTCCTCGTCGCGAAAGCATTTGGTGATCTGATAGTAACGGTCAAAGCCGGCCACCATGAGCAACTGCTTGAAGAGCTGGGGCGATTGCGGCAGCGCGAAAAACATGCCGTCGTGCACGCGACTGGGCACCAGGTAGTCGCGCGCGCCTTCGGGCGTGCTCTTGGTGAGCATGGGGGTTTCAATGTCCACAAAACCATTGGCATCAAGGAACTTGCGCACTTCCATTGACACACGGTAGCGCAGCATCAGGTTGTTTTGCATGTACGGGCGGCGCAGGTCCAGTACGCGGTGGGTCAGGCGGGTGGTTTCGCTGAGGTTTTCATCGTCCAGCTGGAACGGGGGCGTGACGGACGGGTTGAGCACGATCAGCTCGTGGCACAGCACTTCGATCTTGCCGCTCTTGAGGTTGTCGTTCACCGTGCCGTCAGGGCGGGCGCGTACGATGCCTTTGACCTGCACGCAGAACTCGTTGCGCAGGCCTTCGGAGGTCTTGAACATGTCGGCGCGGTCGGGGTCGCAAACCACCTGCACGTAACCTTCGCGGTCGCGCAGGTCAACGAAGATCACGCCGCCGTGATCACGCCTGCGGTTGACCCAGCCGCACAAGGAAACGGATTGACCCATCAGGGCTTCGGTCACCAGACCGCAATAGTGGGAGCGCATGGCCATATCAGACTTTCCAAACTTTCAAATCGCCGCGATCGGAGCGGCTACGGGTCAAAGAATCTATTTCACCGACGTGAGCATTGCCGGCGGGCTGGGAGCATCCGGTGCCACCGTGCCCATGGAGATGACGTAGGTCAGCGCCTGGTCAACGCTCATATCCAACTCAATCACCTCACTGCGCGGAAGCATCAAAAAGAAACCGCTGGTGGGGTTAGGCGTGGTGGGCACGTACACGCTGACAAAGTCGGCGTTCAGATGCCCCGCCAGATGCCCCGCCACTTCGCCGCTGGGCGTGCCGGTTTGAAACGCAATGGTCCACGAGCCCGCACGCGGGTACTGGATCAGCATGGCTTTTCTGAAGGCATTGCCGT
>JANOAP010000668.1:0-8835 GCA_031411175.1 Rhodoferax sp.
CTTTTCTCGAAGGCCTCTGGGTAGGCGCTCAGCTCGTCGTGCTGGTGTCCTGCCACGACTGCTTCGTAGGCCGCTTCAGCAGCCAGCATGCCGGTCTTGATGGCGGCGTGGCTGCCCTTGATGCGGCCCACGTTCAGGTAGCCCGCGTTGCAGCCCACCAGCGCACCGCCGGGGAACACAGTTTTGGGCAGTGAATTAAGGCCGCTGGCATTGATGGCCCGCGCACCATAAGACAGGCGCTTGGCCGTGATCTCACCCTTGGCGTTTTCAAAGTAGTAGCGAACATGCGGATGCGTCTTCCAGCGCTGGAATTCTTCAAAGGGGCTCAAATACGGGTTGGTGTAGCCCAGGCCAGTCACAAACCCGATAGCAATCTTGTTGCCTTCCAGGTGGTACAGAAAGGCACCGCCATAGGTGTCGGATTCCATCGGCCAGCCAGCGGTATGCATCACAAAGCCGGGTTGGTGGCGGCTGGGGTCAATCTCCCACAGCTCCTTGATACCAAGGCCGAAGCTTTGAGGGTCACGCCCTTCATCCAGCTTGTACTTGGCAATGAGCTGCTTGCCCAGGTGGCCGCGTGCGCCTTCAGCAAACACCGTGTATTTGCCAAGCAGCTCCATGCCCAGCTGGAAGCTCTCCATGGGTTCACCGTCTTTGCCCACACCCATGTTGCCGGTGGCCACGCCCCGGACCGAAGGTACGCCCCCATTCGCTTTTCCGTCATCGGTGTAGAGCACCTCAGCCCCGGTGAAGCCGGGGAAAATTTCCACCCCCAGGGCTTCGGCCTGCTCGGCCAGCCACTTGGTCACCGCACCCAGGCTCACGATGTAGTTGCCATGGTTGTGTGCAAAGGGCGGCAGCAACAGGTTGGGCACGCGAAAGCCCGATTTTTCGCCCAGGAAGATATAGGCGTCGTCCAGCACCGGCTGGTTCAGCGGTGCGCCCATGGCCTTCCAGTCGGGGAACAGCTCGGTCAATGCCTTGGGGTCCATGATCGCCCCGCTCAAGATGTGCGCACCGGGCTCGGAGCCTTTCTCCAGCACCACGACCGACACGTCCGTGCCCTTTTCTGCGGCGAGCTGTTTGAGTCGAATGGCCGTGGCCAAGCCACCAGGCCCGCCGCCCACCACCACTACGTCGTATTCCATGGCTTCGCGGGGGCCGTACTGGGCCAGAATTTCTTGATTGTTCATGGGGCTCTCGCTTTGGGGTTTGGCACGTGCCTGTTTGGGTTGCGGCTGATTTTATTCGCAGCCGTCAAAGTGCACTGTCACAATAGTCTTCATGGACATTTTTTGTGGAGTTTCCTTAAATGGCGTACAGCATTGATCTATCGGGCCGCGTGGCCTTCATTACCGGTGCATCGGGTGGTTTGGGTGCCCAGTTTGCACGCACGCTGTCGCGTGCCGGCGCGGCCGTGGTGCTGGCGAGCCGCCGCATTGAAAAGCTCAAGGAGCTGCGTGCGCAGATCGAAGGCGAGGGCGGCGACGCCCATGTCGTTGAGCTGGATGTGACCGACCATGACTCGATCAAAGCCGCCGTGGCGCGCGCCGAGACCGAGGTGGGCTCGATCGACATTCTGGTCAACAACTCCGGTGTGAGCACCACGCAGCGCCTGCAGGATGTGGGTGAGGCTGATTTCGATTTCACTTTCAACACCAATGTGAAGGGTTCGTTCTTTGTGGCGCAGGAAGTGGGCAAGCGCATGCTGGCCCGCGCCAAAGGGGCCGCACCGGGCAACTACACCGGGGGCCGCATCGTCAATGTGGCTTCCGTCACAGGCCTCAAGGCCGTTCCCCAGATTGGGGTGTACTGCATGAGCAAGGCCGCTGTGATTCACATGACCAAGGCCATGGCATTGGAGTGGGGCCGCTTTGGCATCAACGTGAACGTGATCTGCCCCGGCTACATTGACACCGAGATCAACCACCACCACTGGCAGACCGAACAGGGACAGAAGCTGGTGCAGATGCTGCCGCGCAAGCGCGTGGGCCAACCGCAAGATCTGGATGCGCTGCTGGTGATGCTGTGCTCGGACCAGAGCCATTTCATCAATGGTGCCGTTATCTCGGCGGATGACGGCTTTAGCGCATAGCGTGGCCCCCACGCTTGCCGCTTTGCGTGCTGCGCTGCCCCCCGGAGGGGGCCGCATTTTGGCTGCGCCGCTCTTCGAGAGGCCTTGGGGCGGCCCGGCGGCAAAACATCTTTCTTGCAGAGGATGGTGACTGGAATCCTGGCGGGCATTGCAGCCGGTGCGCTGTGGGGCCTGGTGTTCGTGGTTCCGCGCATGGCGCCGGGTCTTTCGGCCGTAGATATCGCGGCGGGGCGCTTTGTGAGTTTTGGCCTGGTGTCGGCGCTGGCCATGCTGTTTGTTTTGCGCACCCAGCGGCTGCCCACCCTGAATCAGGCGCTGGCCGCACTGGGCTTGAGCATTCTGGGGTTCTCGGGCTATTACCTTCTGCTGGCGTTGGCCATTCAGGATGCCGGCACGGAGATGCCCACCCTGATCATTGGCGTGATCCCGATCTGGATGATGCTGCTGGGCAAACCCACGGGCCTCAAATGGGGCGCGCTGGTGCCGGGGCTGGTGCTGACCGCCGCAGGGCTGGCGCTCATGATGATCGCCACCTCCACACCAAGCACCTCACTAGGCGCTACGCAAAGCGGTGCGGTGCCCGCGCACCCTCACCCTCATCCCCACTACTGGCGTGGACTCGCCTATGCCCTGGCCGCCATGGTGAGCTGGACGGTGTTTGGGCTGATGAATTCAGCCTGGCTCAAGCGCCATACGGACGTGAATGCAACCGACTGGGCCAACTGGCTGGGCGTGGCCACTGGTATGGGTGCGCTGTGCCTGTGGTTTGCGGCGGGTTCAGAGACAAAAGTGCTTCTAGCCCTTGAAGACAGGTCTTGGCTAGCTATTATTTTAATAGCTACCAGAGTCGGCTCGGCCTGGGTGGCCACCATTTTGTGGAACCTGGCCAGCCAGCGTCTCAGCGCCAGCCTGTGTGGCCAGCTGATCGTGGCCGAGACGGTGTTTGCGCTGGTTTATTCTTACGCTTGGGATGCGCAGTGGCCCACACCCATCCAGCTTGCGGCCTGCGTATTTTTTGTGCTGGGCATTGTGGCTTCCATCCGCGCGCATCGCTGACGCTCGCCCAGCACAGCGACCTGACACTACTTGGTGCGTGGCACCCGGCCCATCAGGTAGAACTCGGGGTTGGGCAGCATGCCTGACAGATTGGCCATGCGGTTGCTCAAGCCAAAAAAGGCGGTGATGGCACCAATGTCCCAAATGTCTTCGTCATCGAAACCATGCGCGTGCAGGGCAGTGAAGTCGGCATCTTCCAGCTTGGCAGAGTCCAGGCAGACCTTCATCGCAAAGTCGAGCATGGCGCGCTGGCGCGGGCTGATGTCGGCCTTGCGGTAGTTCACCGCCACCTGATCGGCCACCAGTGGCTTTTTCTCGACAATGCGCAAAATGGCACCATGCGCCACCACGCAGTAAAGGCAATTGTTGGCCGCGCTGGTGGTGGTGACGATCATCTCGCGGTCGCCCTTGGTGAGATTGCTGGAGCGGCCCACTGATTCGGGCACCATCAGCGCGTCGTGGTAAGCAAAGAACGCACGCCACTCTGCAGGTCTGCGCGCAAACCCCAGAAACACATTGGGGATGAAGCCTGATTTCTCCTGCACCTCCAGCACTTTGGCCTTGATGTCGTCGGGCAGGTCGGTCAATTCGGGGGCGGGGTAGCGGGGTGTGGAACTGGACATTGGGTGGGGCTATAGATTTAATTAATAAAAACAAATGGATTGATAGGCATCTAATACCTACACTGAACCGTCAGTCTATTCCAATCCACTCACAGGAGATCAGTATGTCCACCGAAGCCAAATGCCCTTTCCACCATGTTGCTGGCGGAGGCACCACGAACAAAGATTGGTGGCCCAACCAGTTGCGCGTGGACCTGTTGAATCAACACTCCAGCAAATCGAACCCACTGGGCGACACCTTCAACTACGCCGAAGCGTTCAAAGATCTCGACTACAAAGCGCTGAAGGCCGATCTGGTCAAGCTGATGACCGACAGCCAGGACTGGTGGCCAGCCGACTTTGGCCACTACGGTCCGCAGATGGTGCGCATGGCCTGGCACGCTGCAGGCACCTACCGCACACTGGACGGCCGTGGCGGCGGCGGGCGCGGGCAGCAGCGTTTTGCGCCGCTGAACTCCTGGCCCGACAACGTCAACATCGACAAATCGCGCCGCCTGCTGTGGCCTATCAAGCAGAAATATGGTCAGAAGATTTCCTGGGCAGATCTGTTCATCCTGGCCGGCAATGTGGCGCTGGAGTCCATGGGCTTTCGCACCTTCGGCTTTGCCGGTGGGCGCGCGGACGTGTGGGAACCCGACATGGACGTGAACTGGGGCGCTGAGACCCAGTGGCTGGCCACAGACAAACGCTTCAGCGGTCCCAACGGCGCTTCATTTGACCGCAACAAGGGCGGGGGTGAGCTGGACAAAAACCTGGGCGCCACCCACATGGGCCTGATCTACGTCAACCCTGAAGGCCCCAATGCCAGCGGCGACTACCTGGCCGCAGCCAAAGACATCCGTACCACCTTCTATCGCATGGCGATGGACGATGAAGAAATCGTCGCCCTGATCGCCGGGGGCCACACCTTCGGCAAGTCTCACGGTGCCGCGCCTGAATCGCACAAGGGCCCAGAGCCGGAAGGCGCGGGCATCGAGGCACAAGGCCTGGGCTGGAACAGTAGCTTTGGGCAAGGCCACGGCAAAGACACCGTCTCCAGCGGCCTGGAAGTCACCTGGACCACGACCCCGGCGCAATGGGGTAACAATTACTTCGAGAACCTGTTCAAGTTTGAATGGGAACTGACGCATTCGCCCGCGGGTGCCAAGCAGTGGGTGGCCACCAACGCGCCAGACATCATTCCGGACGCGCATGTGCCGGGCAAGTTCCACAAGCCCACCATGTTGACCACCGACTTGACGATGCGCTTTGACCCCGCGTTTGGCGCTATCTCCAAGAAGTTTCACGACGATCCGCAGTCCTTCGCCGAAGCCTTTGCGCGCGCCTGGTTCAAGCTGACCCACCGCGACATGGGCCCCAAGGCCCGTTACCTCGGCCCCGAAGTACCGAAGGAAGATCTGATCTGGCAAGACCCGCTGCCTGCTGCCATGCTCAACCCAAGTGCTGCAGACATCGCCGATATCAAAGCGAAGATCGTTGCATCCGGTTTGTCAGTGTCCGAACTGGTGTCGGTGGCCTGGGCCTCGGCCTCTACCTTCCGCGGCGGCGACAAGCGCGGCGGCGCCAACGGTGCGCGCCTGGCGCTGGCTCCGCAAAAGGACTGGGACGTCAACAAGATAGCCGTCAAAGCGTTGGCCAAACTGCAAGACATCCAGAAAGCGTCTGGCAAGGTGTCGCTTGCAGATGTGATCGTGCTGGCGGGTGGGGTGGGCGTAGAGCAGGCGGCCAAAGCTGCTGGCGTGAGCGTGGAAGTGCCGTTCACTGCCGGCCGTGTGGACGCCACACAGGCGCAGACCGATGTCGAGTCCTTTGCCGCGCTCGAACCGGTGGCCGATGGTTTCCGCAACTACAAGAAGGGCGCAATCGGCGCCGCAACCGAAGCGCTGCTGCTCGACCGCGCGCAGTTGCTGACGCTGACCGCGCCCGAGCTGACCGCACTGGTCGGAGGCCTGCTCGTGTTGGGTGCGAATGCCGATGGCAGCAAGCACGGCGTGTTCACCGACAAGGTAGGGGCTTTGTCCAACGACTTCTTCGTCCACCTGCTCGACATGGGCGTCGCATGGAAGGCCGTGGACGGCACGGGTGAGGTGTTCGAAGGCAAGGACCGCAAGACTGGCACGGTGAAGTACACCGGCACCCGCGCCGACCTGGTCTTTGGCTCCAACTCGGTGCTACGCGCCTACGCCGAGGTGTATGCCAGCGCGGATGGCAAAGAGAAGCTGGTCAAAGACTTTGTCGCCGCCTGGACCAAGGTGATGAACCTGGACCGTTTCGACCTGTAACCACACGCCGGGATACTGTGCTAGGGCTGTAACTGCAAAAAACTGCTGTTGTGGCTGTAGCAGGACAACCAGCAGGCAAGAAAACACGCGTAGAGCGTGTTTTCTTGCTTTTTGGATAGAAAAATCGGCCCTCAGCCCTCGTGGAATATGCGTAAGAAGCTATTAATTTAATAGCATTCGATGCTGTCACCTGTCTGGCAATGGTGGCACGGGTTGATTTGACGTGCATCAACGCCCGCCTGGTTGAACGGGTGCAAGCTTGGCTTCAGCTTGTGGCCTCATGATGCGGGGTACGGCGGTACCCATCATGAAACTTGCACTTCTGTCTGACATTCACGCGAATTTGCGCGCTCTGGACGCCTGTGTGGCACATGCCTCAAACAGCGGAGCCACGCGGTTTGCGCTTCTGGGTGATCTGGTGGGCTACGGACCGCAGCCCGCTCAGGTGGTGCAGCGCGTTCGCGAGTTGGCCCGCGCCGGCGCCATCGTCCTGAAGGGAAACCATGACGAGATTGCGATCCACCCGCCTGCCACCGTTCAGGCGCTGGGTGAAATTGGCGCGGCCTGGACCCATGCGCAACTGACCCCAGCTGATCTGGCCTACCTGGACGGCCTGCCCCTGACGGACACGCAGGGGTCGGTGCACCTGGTGCATGCCAGCGCCGACTCGCCCCACAAGTGGCACTATGTTACCAACGAGCAGCAGGCCGCTGCCAGCATGGACGCCGCCTGCGAAGACCCGGCCGTGCGGTACGTCTTTGGCGGGCACGTGCATGAGCAGACGCTGTATTTCATGACGGCGACGCACAAGCTGATGCGGTTTGTCCCAACGCCGGGGGTGCCCATACCGCTGCCAGGCAGCCGTCGATGGCTGGCGACGGTGGGCTCGGTCGGCCAGCCGCGTGACGGTAACCCGCAGGCCATGTACGCCCTGTTTGATTTGACCCGTTCGGAGTTGACGTTCCACCGGGTTGCCTACGACCACTTCGCAGTCGCTACGGATCTGCGGGCCGCCGGGTTGCCCGAGTTCTTTGCGAAACGGATGGAGGAGGGACGATGAAAATGCTTGAGCCCGGCACAACCATCGATGGTTTTACGGTGGGTGAATGTCTGCACGCCGGGGGTATGGCCCACATTTACCGCGTGCGCTACACCGATGAAACCATGCGGGAACCGTTCCCCATGGCGATGAAGGTGCCCCGCATGACCGGGGGCGACGGGGCAGAAAACATTGTCGGTTTTGAAGTGGAACGACAAATTCTGCCGGCGCTGACGGGGTCACACGTGCCGCGCTTTGTGGCGGCGGGCGACCTGGACCAGTTGCCCTACATCGTGATGGAATACATCGAGGGGCAGACCCTACAGTACCGGCTGGACGAATCCAGTGAACCCGTTGCCCCGGCCGAAATTGCCCGGCTGGGCGCCGCCATTGCGCAATCCGTGCACAGCCTGCATTTGCAAAACACCTGTCATCTGGACCTGAAGCCGGCCAATGTGCTGATGCGTCCGGACGGCAGCGCCGTGCTGTTGGACTTTGGCCTTTCCTGTCACGCCCACTACCCGGATTTGCTGGCGGAAGAAATGCGTCTGGCAGTGGGCTCCCCGGTATGGATCGCCCCTGAGCAGGTGGTGGGTGTGCGGGGTGATCCGCGCAGCGACATTTTTGCGATGGGCGTGATGCTGTACGAGTTGGCCACCCGCGAATTGCCCTTCGGCAACCCGCAGACCAAGGGCGGCATGCGCCAGCGGCTCTGGATGGACGCGCCGCCCCCGCGCAAATGGCGGCCGGATTTACCCGAGTGGTTGCAGGAAGTGATCTTGCGGTGTCTGGAGGGTGAAGCCGCGAATCGCTATCCGTCTGCTGCACATCTCGCATTTGATCTGTCTCACCCTGATCAGATTCAGGTGACCGGGCGTGGCAAGCGTACCCAATCTACAGGATTCTGGCTCCACTTCAAGCGCTGGCTACGCGCTGCCGGCATGCACTACGAGCCCAGCCCCTTGCCGTCACGCCAGATTGATGAAGTGCCCATCGTCATGGTGGCTGTGCCCCATTACGAAGTCAGCGATGCCACGTTGTATTCGCTGCGCCAGGCGGTGTCCCGCTCACTGGGTACGCGCCCCGGTGCGCAGCTGGCGTGTGTGACGGTGATTGATTCGGGCAGTACCTCCAGCAGCGATGCAGCGAATAGCGAAACCGCTGTGCACCGCCGTTATCTGGGCATGCTGCGCCAGTGGGCGCAGCCGCTGGACCTGAGCGGACGGGCCGTTTCGTTTCATGTGCTGGAGTCGGGTGATGTGGCGCAGGCCTTGCTGCGTTATGCAGCGGGCAACCAGGTCAGCGTGATTGTGATGGGCGCGGCCACGCACGGGCTGCAGATGCAGCGCCTGCTGGCCACGGTGCCCATCAAGGTGGCGATGGATGCACCGTGCACCGTCATCCTCGTGAAACAGGCACTGCCGTTTGAACAACTGGCTACCAGCCGTGCTGCCTGACCTGTGGTTTAACCCGAGAGCAGGCGGTGAACCAGATCAGCCGTGGTGGAAGCCTTGAATTTGCGCATCAGACGCGCCCGGTAAACCTCGACCGTCCGGTGGCTGATGCTCAGGGCACGGCCAATCTGCTTGCTGGTAAGGCCATCCATCAAATGCGCGGCGACCTCGCGCTCGCGGGCGGTGAGGCCGGTTTTGACGGGGCGGCTGGCACTCAGGTCTTCAAAACTCCAGATACCGGCTTCGTGGGGTGACTCGCGGTTGAGCGCGCGCCCGGTCACGTGGC
>JANOAP010000669.1:0-6032 GCA_031411175.1 Rhodoferax sp.
GGGCCGCCAGCAGCTTCTCCTTCAAGCCGCCGATTGGCAGCACCCGGCCGCGCAGGGTGATCTCGCCGGTCATGGCAAGGTCCTTGCGGGTCGAGTTGGTGTAGTTGCTCACCGCCTTGGCCTGCGTCATGGTGATGTTGACGTGGTGACGGGTATAGCTTGAAATCTTCACGCGAATGCCTCGCTTCATGCCTTCTTCGCCCAGATAGGCACCCCAGGGCCAGGCAGCGACCATCAAATGAATGGTGTTGCCTTTGGGGCTGACGCCCAGCTTCTTGTCGCCAATCCAGGTCAGCGGCCGCAGGTAGCAGCTCTCCAGCTTGTTCTCACGCACCACGGCTTTTTGTGCCTCGTTCACCTGGTCCTTCGTGAAGGGAATCGTCATTCGCAAGATCTTGGCACTGTTGAAGAGCCGGTCGGTGTGCTCCGTCAGGCGGAAGATGGCGGTGCCATCAACTGTGTTGTAGGCGCGTACGCCTTCAAACGCGCCACAACCATAGTGCAGGGTATGGGTCAGCACATGGATCTTGGCATCACGCCAGTCCACCATCTGGCCGTCCATCCAGATTTTGCCGTCGCGGTCTGACATTG
Source organism: Rhodoferax sp. (assembly GCA_031411175.1). Lineage (GTDB taxonomy): Bacteria > Pseudomonadota > Gammaproteobacteria > Burkholderiales > Burkholderiaceae_C > JANYCG01. The sequence goes on from JANOAP010000669.1 coordinate 592, forward strand.
AGGGGGGCTGGACTGTCATTGGAATTCCTTCAATCGTGGGAAGCCGCAGGCTCGCGGCGAACTTTCGGATTTTACGGTGTTGCCCAGGCCTCCTCGTGAAACAAGGAACAAGCGGACAGCGCTACCTTTGGCGACGTATGTAGCCCACCAGTCCTAACGCCAATACGGCAAGCCAGAGGCTACCTGGCTCGGAAATTTTTGCAAAGCCGAGTTGCTCGGCAGCCACTTGCTGCAAAAGATACGCGTCGCGTTGGTTGATGCCCAGGTCGCGCGCAGCAATTTCGTTGTATCCCAGTGACTGGGGGTCGAGTCCGGTAATGGTGCCAAACAAGGTAAGAGAGCTTAAGTAGGAGCCGTAAACACTTGCATGGGTGCCGTCGTTGAACCATAGATCCATGAGTCCGTCAGTCGCTGCATTGATGGCGTACATGTTGCGAGTGGCCACCCCACTTGTCACAGCACGCAGGAAGGCTTCGCCGACGGGCGCAATCGCTTTGAAGCCAGCACTACCGTCGTCGTCGGCCCGGTCATAAATGGCTTGATAGCCGGATTTGAGATCGGCCGTCATGGCCTCCAGGCTGGCAAAATAAGATGCGACGGGCACACTTGTGTTGTAACTGGCATTCCCCGTGGCGGGGTTGATCGTCTTGGCACCCGGCGCATTGATCAGGTCAGGTCGCGCCCAAGTCTGGTAAAGGTACATCTCGGTCGCCGCGCTGGCATTTGCGTTGCTGAACGTGCCACGATCGCTGCTGCATGTGCCAGCCGCTATGCCCGCCGCCACGCAGGCCGCCTGTCGAACGGTTCCGGTGGCACCCGTGAATGCATCGCGGTCGCGGATGGTCGGCGACTGAGCGCTGGAGTGCACAAAATTCTCGATCTTGTCAGCATAGAAACGGGCGTACTCGGGGTTGGAGCCCAGGCCCGCTTGCCGGGTCAGCGGTTCGTCACTCTGCTCTTGCAGCACGACTTTGCCCCAGGTTTGCGACGCAATGTTGCCGCGCATGTCCCAATTCGAGTTGGCAGAATTCAAAAATTGACCGCGCAGCGATGCCGCGTTACGGGTCGACAAGGCCACGTCGTAATCCAGACCGGCCTGCACCGTCATTTGCTTGAATATGCCCGCCACCCCACCCCATCCTTGGGTTTGTGAATGGGGTGAGTACGAGTCGAAACCGGGAGTGCCCACAGGGTAAGAGTTCGTGCCGGTGAGGTTGGTAAAAGGTGATCCCGTGCTATCGGTTTTCAAAGGGCCTTGCGGCTGGGTCAGGTCGCGCACATTGGCGGCGTTGTAGCTCAGCACCGGATCCACCCGCCCGAAGGTGTAGCTATTGCCGACAAACAGTATGCTGATGGGAGCAGACTGCACAGAACTGGCAACAATTGTTATTGCGATAAAAGTGAGAGTTTTCTTCATGAGGGTCCAATGTGTCAGGTAGATTGAAAAGCGTTTCACGGCGCTGAATTCGCCTTGGACGGTCGGTTTGCTCAAAGCGGCTAAAGGCTGCCACGTCCTTCAGCGGCATGGAACGCCTGCGCGGTCTCCCAGGCAACAGTCTGGAAGTGCGCCGCCACATCGGCAGGCAAACCCGCCGTGTACTTGTTGCCCATTGGGTTTTGCTTGTAGACAGACGCCATCACCGTACAGGCGGCCAGATAAGTGCCCATCAGGGTCGGATGGCGTTTGTCTTCGATGATGAGGCTCAGTTCGGGCCTCTTCTTCACCGAGGCGGCAAACGCCAGACCGGCCGGGACCACCAGCGCGTTGTTGGCCTTGCCAATCTTGATGTATTCGTTGGCCAAGGGCTCGGTCATTTCGGGTTTGTCCGAGTAGGCCCACGACATGAAAAAAATTGGTTCAGCGCCGTGCTTGCGCACCGTCGCACTGTGCATCTTTGCGTATGCATGAAAGATAGGTGCCAGGTCGGGGTGCAATGGACACTGGCTACAGTCCATCATCATGGCTGCATCGAAGCGCTTACCGGTTCTGGTGTTGTTGAACCTGACTTCGTTGTCTCCAACGAACGAATAGCTGCCTACGCCGCCTGGTTTGAAATAGGCGTCAACATCATGCCAGTTGAAGCCGGACCCCCCAATGGTGGCGGATGTCGCAGTAAACCCCCGGCCACCTGCCGCACCAAGAAGTCGACCGACGTGGCCGTGCATGGAGTTGTTGTAGTAGTAGAAGCTGTTGCCCACCCAAAGCAGCGCCTTGACTTCGGTAGTTTTGGCATACGCTGCGGGGGATTCCACTGCCGCTGGCGAGGGCGCTGGTGGCAAACCCGAGCAAGCAGCAAGCGAGAAGGCCACTGAAAGAGTGAGCTGGCTCTTGCCAAGTTTCATGATTTTCTCCATTGACGTTAGGTGGTCACCGGACATAAAAGACCAAAACGCGACACCGCCGTGCGCTTGGACAAAGAGTGCACAACGCCGATTGCTATGTGGGTCGCGTCACTTGCCCGCAGGCAAATGGCGCAGCAACAGCGAGCGCTGCAGCCATGCAAGTGGAGCGATATACCTGGTGCAATTGTGATTTCAAGGCCTTCATTTTGGTCTCCTCATTCGTTGTCTTGCCATCTGGCATCCGGTGGAATGTAAGGAAGCAGACTACATACGTCAAATACTTGAAATCAGTGTTTCCATATATTTCACGTATGCTTGTAACCTATGGACCTGAAACAGCTTCGCTATTTCGTGACTGTCGCCGAGTCCGGGCACATCACCCGGGCGGCGCACATGCTGGGCATTCAGCAGCCTCCGTTGAGCCAGCAAATGAAGGCGCTTGAGGCCAGCGTGGGTGCCCAACTGTTTCGTCGGCATCCGCGCGGCGTATCGGTCACGGAAGCCGGGAAGCTGCTGCTGGAGGATGCCAGGCGCATCCTGGCCGACGTGGCCTCTGTCGAAGATCGTTTTGCCCAGGCCGCCAGCGGCCTCCATGGCCGATTGGCCATTTCATTCACCAGCTCGGCAGCGGCACACCGGTTTACGCCTGACGCATTGCGTGCCTGTCGCAAGGCCTACCCCGGCATTGATCTGGTGCTTGGCGAGGACAACGCTGCTGGAATTATTGACAGCGTTGCGTCAGCCCGCATCGATTGCGGGCTGCTGAGAGTGCCTACGTCGTCGCCAGAGGGCATCAGCTTTGAAACACTATTGCGTGAGCCGGTTGTTGTCGCATTGCCAATGGGCCATCGCTTGCTGCCTCACAAAGGTACGTCCAGGCCGCCCACACTGACCTTGCAGAATTTGGCAGAGGATGGTTTCATTCTTGTGCGAAGGCCGGGTGCGCCCGGGCTGTATGCGAACCTGTTGCAATTGTGTCGTGACCAGGGCTTTGAACCCAAAATCACAGCCGAAGTACCGCGCATGATGACCAATCTGAACCTTGTGGCCGCGGGCGCAGGCATCTCCGTCGTGCCAGCGTCCATGCAGGATACTCACCGGCATGCGATTGTCTATTGCCCACTCTCTGAAAGCGAACAGCTCGACGCGCCCATGACGCTGGCATATCGGGATGGCGAGCTCCACGGGCCATTGAGGAAGTTTGTCACTCTTGCCCGAAAAATTGCCGCACAGCCTACACCGACCAAATTTGCTGATGCACGACATCTCATTCGCGATGAATGAAACCACCCGACGCAATGCCTTGCTAGCCGCCAGTGCAATCGTCTTGGACCTGTGGGTGCCCGGTGCAATTCGCCCGTTGAATGCCCAGACACTATGGCCCCAGAAACCGCTTCGATTGATCGTTGTCTACCCGCCGGGTGGGCTCAGTGATGACATGGCACGTGCGATTGCCGAAAAACTGGCTGTCCGCCTTGAGGTGCCAGTGCGGGTAGAGAACCGCGCTGGCAGTGGCGGGAGCATCGGTATGGAGGTGGTTGCAAAGGCGCCACCAGACGGCCACACGCTGGCGTTTTCAGCCATCAGCCCGCTCAGCCTGAATCCACAACTGTCCAAGGTCAACTACGACCCGTTTCGGGACATTGCACCTGTCGCCAGCATCATGTACACGCCCGTCATGGTGGTAGGGACGCCAGGTTTCCCTGGCCAAAGTTTTCGCGACTTGTTGGCGGCAGCCAAATCCGCTCCCGGGAAAATTCGCTGGGCCACATCGGGTTCTGGCACCGTAGGGCATATGGTGCTCGAACACGTTCGGCTGGCGAGCGGCGTTGACCTTACCCACATACCCTACAAAGGCGGAGGCCAGCAACTGACCGACGCGCTGGCGGGTCACTTTGAAGTACTGTCAACCAACGTGGCATCAACAGCCCTTCAATACGTTCGTAGCGGCAAATTCAAACCACTGGCAGTGGGCGCGCCCGCCCGCTTGGGCATACTGCCCGAGGTTCCGACTCTGGCAGAACTCGGCTATCCGCAAGCCAATCTCACCTCGCTATTCGGAATTTTTGCGCCCGGTAAAACGCCCGACCCTGTCATTCAGCGCCTGAACGCCGAGATCAACGCTATCTTGCGACAACCGGAATTCCTGGAACGGCTGGCAGTCGTCAATAATATTCCCGCTTTGGGAAGTGCTTCTGATTTTGCAATACAAATCGCGACCGAATCACGCAACAACGCGCGAGTCATCGAAGCCGCCCACATCAAGCTCCAATGACAACCGGGCATCAATTTTCGGCGACGACCAGGGGCTTGGGCGATTCAACGGGTTCAGCGGGGCGCACCAGCTCCCACTTCACCAGCTTGCCCCCCAGAAACTCGGCCGTCACATGGGAAAGGCTGCCATCGGTCCAGCGATAGAACTCCGGCTGTTTGTCTTTGTCAGACCTGAGCTCGCCCAACGCTTTGGTCATGGCCACCACATGCAGCAGCGTCACACCGGGGCGCAGCTTGGCGTTGAGCATGACCGCACTGTCAACATACCCTATGGGGCGATTGGCCGCGCGTTTCAGTACCTGCATCATGCGGGTGAAATGCAGCAGCAGCCACATGACCAAAGCCGTGACAACAACGGCCACACCGGCCCAGCTGTAAGACCGGTAAGCCAGCGCAACAACGGCCACGCCAACGACGGGAACAAGAATTCTTTGAAATTGCATCTGCGGATTTTCGCAGGTCCACGGCCTGGCTTTAAGCAGCCGGTTTTATGTGGCGTGCGCATCCTTCACAGAATTTTCCAGCTCCTCAAACGCCTCTTGCACGTAATCACCCAGGCGCTTCAGGTTGGGCAACTCATCCGTGGCGATCAGGCCAAAGAACAAGTCACCCGCATAGCTGAAGAGCGTGATATTGAGCAAATTGCTGGGCGGCAGCGTGCTGATGGGGTGCATTTCTTCCATGCGCGCCCCCCGGATGTACAGGTGGGTTTTGGGGCCGGGCACGTTGGACACCAGGGTGTTGCCCATGGGTGGCAGCGTGTTGCTGAGCTTGAGCAGCTCGGCAATCTGCGCCACCAGGCCAGTGATGATGGTATAGGACTC
>JANOAP010000670.1:0-7102 GCA_031411175.1 Rhodoferax sp.
CTGGTGACAGACATTGACCGGGGTGGTGCGTTTGCCCATTTGTATGGCACCTGGGCGCTACTGCCCGAGGCTGAGCGCGCGCTGATCAGGGGCTATGTGCTCAACAAGTTTCGTGGCGATGCCGCCCTGCTGGCTCCGGCCCCGCAGATGCTGCAAGACCTCACCGGCGTACCCACGGTTGCCACGCTACCGATGTGGTGGCAGCACGGCCTGCCTGAGGAAGACGGAATTTTTGACGACCGTACCCTGACCGTGGGTGCTGTCACTCGTACCATCGCTGTCATTGCCTACCCGCGCATCAGCAATCTCGATGAATTTCAGCCGCTCAAAAACGTGCCCGGCGTGCGCCTGCAATGGGTGCGCAGCCCGGTGGAGCTGGCGGGTCTGAACGCGGCGACCGACTGGATCATCTTGCCCGGCTCCAAGCACACCAGCGGCGACCTGGCCTGGCTACGCAAGCAGGGGCTGGACGCGGCTATTGCGCGCCACGCAGGGCAGGGCGGTGCGGTGCTGGGCATTTGCGGTGGCTTGCAGATGCTGGGCGAGGCACTGATTGACCCGCACGAGATTGACGGCAATGCGCCCGGCCTGGGCTTGCTGCCGCTGGTCACCGTGTTTGCTGTTGATAAAACAGTGAAGCACACCCAGGCCCGCTTTGCGGGGCAGATGGCCCCCGCTCCTTCATTGTCATCGTCACTGTCATCGTCAATGGGGCCTTGGGCAGCCCTGGCGGGTATTGCGGTGCAGGGCTATGAAATACACCATGGCCACACGGCGCAGCACCCGGCCATGGCCCAGGCGGGCGACATCGCGCATGCCGTGATGCCGGGCGATTTGGCCTGGCAGAACGCCCGGGGCAATGTGCTGGGCGTGTACCTGCATGGCCTGTTTGAAAATGCCAACGTGCTGCACGCCCTGTTTGGGGCAGCTGCGCCTACGCTGGACTCGGTGTTTGACGGGCTGGCCGACTACATTGAGCAGCATTTTGAGCCTGGCGTTTTGCAGGCTCTGATCACCCCACAAAAATGAACACATCCCTGCCCACACTGTCCGACATCAGCAACCCCACCCTGACGCAGGCGCTGCAACACAAGCTGGACCAAAAAACCAAACCACGGGGTTCGCTCGGCCAACTTGAATCTTTGGGCCTGAAGCTTGGGCAAATTCTGGGTAGCGAGTCGCCTGCGCTGGCGCAACCCCAACTGGTGGTGTTTGTGGGTGACCATGGTCTGGCCGCGCGTGGGGTGTCGGCCTACCCCAGTGATGTGACCTGGCAGATGGTCGAAAACTTTCTGGCCGGTGGTGCCGCCGTGAGCGTGCTGGCGCGCCAGCATGGCATTCAGCTCACGGTGGTGGATTGCGGCGTTAAGCACGACTTTCTTCAAGGCCTGCCAGACCGTCAGGTAGGTACATCGCGCCCCGGCCTGCTGGTGCGCAAGGTCACGCTCGGTGAGGGTGTCGGCGAGGGCGGCACCGCAGATGCGTCCACCCAGCCCGCCATGACCCGGGCCCAATGCCTTGAAGCTATCACCAACGGGCAGGCCATCGTGCAGCAGTTGCCGGGCAATGCACTGCTTTTGGGCGAGATGGGCATTGGCAACACCTCGGCGGCTTCATTGCTGCTGGCGCGGCTGACCGGGCAGGACATTGCCGTGTGCACCGGCGCAGGCACCGGGCTGGACGATGCGGCCGTGGTGCGCAAAACCGCCGTGCTGAGCGAGGTGCTCCAGCGCCACGCCGGTGCCACCACCCCGCTGGAAGCCATGGCGGCGTTGGGTGGTTTCGAGATGGCCACCATGCTGGGCGCGGTGATGCAGGCTGCGCACGAGCGGCGCGTGGTGGTGGTGGATGGTTTCATTGCCAGCGCGGTGGTGATGGTGGCGCATGCCCTGCAGCCACGGGTGTTGCAGCGCTGCGTGTTTGCGCACCGCTCGGGTGAACGTGGTCATGCCCTCATGCTGGCACACCTGCAAGCGCAGCCGCTGCTGGACCTGGGCTTGCGCCTGGGCGAGGGCTCGGGCGCGGCGCTGGCCTGGCCGTTGCTGCAATCGGCCTGCGCCGTGCTGCGCGAGATGGCCAGTTTTGCGCAGGCGGGTGTGTCAACCCAGACCGTTGAATAGCAAGCTTTGCACCCCAACCCCGCATGAACTTCCTGCTCCACTTCTTGCGCCATTACCTGCTGGCACTCCAGTTCTTCACCCGCATCCCCATCACCGGGCGGCTGGCCCAATGGGTTGTTTACAGCCCGGCCATGTTGCGTGCCAGTGCAGCGCATTTCCCGGGGGTGGGCTGGCTGGTGGGGGCTTTGGTGGCGGGGGTGTCTGCGCTGCTGCTGATGGCACTGCCACCCAGCCCCTATGTGCCGCTGGTGGTTGCCGTGCTGGGCACTGCCGCGGGTGTGTGGCTGACGGGTGCCTTCCACGAAGACGGCTTGGCCGATGTGGCCGACGGGTTGGGTGGCGCATCAGAGCGGGACCGTGCCCTGCTCATCATGAAGGACTCGCGCGTGGGCGCGTTCGGCGCGCTGGCCTTGGTGCTGATGCTGCTGGCCAAGGTGTCGGTGCTGGCGCTGATTGGCTCCATCAGTGAAGACCTGATGTGCCTGGGCCTGTTTGCCGCGCATGTGGTGTCACGTACGCTGCCGCTGGTGCTGATTCGTGCCATGCCGCATGTGGGCGACGATGCCACCACCAAGTCAAAACCACTGGCCGACCAGATCAGCGGGAGCAGCCTGGCCATTGCATTTTTATGGTCTATGGGGGCTCTGGCCCTGGTGTACTTTGCTGGTGATGGGATGAATTTGATCGCGCCTGTGGTGGGGGCGGTGCTGGCGCTGCTGTGGATGTGGCGGCTGTTCTGGCGGCGCTTGCAGGGCTTTACAGGCGACTGCCTGGGGGCCACGCAGCAGGTGTGCGAGCTGGCGTTTTATCTTGGGCTGGCGCTGACCTTATGAGGTTATGGCTGGTGCGCCACGCGCAACCCCTCATCGCGCCTGGCATTTGCTACGGTGCCACCGACGTACCGGCAGACGCTGCGGCCACACAGCAGGCAGCGCAAGCCCTGGCGCTGGTTTTGCCGCAGGGCATTCGCGTGATCTCGTCACCGCTACAAAGATGTGAGCAGCTTAAGCTCTGTTTGCAAGGGCTACGGCCCGATTTGACTCATGAAACTGATGCGCGACTGAAGGAAATGGACTTTGGCTGCTGGGAAGGCCAGCGCTGGGACGACATTGCCCCGCAGGCGCTGTCGCAGTGGACCGCCAACTTTGGCCACTGGCGTTTTGGCGGGGTAGAGAGCGTGCAGGATGTGATGCTGCGTGTGGCCGCGCTGTGGGACGACATGCAGTGCGATGTGGGCACGGCGGATGACGATGCACGCGGCGACACCGTGTGGATCACCCACGCCGGCGTGATTCGCGCCGCCACGTTGCTGTCGCAAGGGGTGCGTGAGGTGACGCGGGCCGAGCAGTGGCCCTCAAAGCAGATTGCGTTTGGCCAGGTGCAGACCGTTGTGGTCTGATCCCCAGCAGTCATTTCGCAGGGTTAAGTGCCGCTGCGGCCCTTAGCTTGTCTTTCTTGCTGGGCCGTTTGCCCTTGATCCCGCCATTGCCGGGTGAATCCGGTGCATTCGCGTTTGCAATTGTTTCCTCATTCACCACGTTAACTTGTGCTGGCTCAAAGCCTTCCACCGTTTCCAGCACCAGGCTCAGCCCGTGGCGCTTTTCGATCAGGCGGAAATGCGCCTCCGTGTCTGCGCTCACAAAGCTGACTGCGATGCCGCTTTCACCCGCGCGCCCGGTGCGGCCAATGCGATGGGTGTAGTCCACCGCAGAGCGAGGCAGGTCGTAGTTCACCACCACGGGCAGTTGCGCAATGTCCAACCCGCGCGCAGCCACGTCGGTGGCCACCACCACTTTCAGGCGAGTGGCCTTGAAGTCGGCCAGCACCTGCGTGCGCTTGCCCTGGCTCAGCTCCCCGTGAAACGGCTCGGCGTTGATGCGGGCCTTGCGCAGTTTGTCGGCCACCATTTCGGCCGCATGTTTGGTGGCGACAAACACCAGCACACGCTTCCAGCCGTTGAGGACCATCAGATGCCGCAGTAGCTGGGTGCGCTGCCCCACATCGACGGCAATCGCGCGCTGGGTGATGTCTGGCTCGGCCTGCGGTTCGGGGAGGACTTCAACGCGAACCGGGTCGCGCAGCAGCGACTGCGCCAACGCCTGCACGGCTGGCGGAAAAGTGGCCGAGAAAAACAGGCTTTGACGCTGGGCGGGCACCAGGGCCAGGATGCGGTCCAGCTCGTCGGCAAAGCCCAGGTCGAGAAGCCGGTCGGCCTCATCCAGCACCAGGGTCTTGACGCTGGTCAAGGTGAGCGCGTTGTGGTCGATCAAATCCAGCAGGCGACCCGGCGTGGCAACCACGATGTCGGTGCCTCCCCGCAAGCCCATCATCTGCGGGTTGATCGAGACACCACCAAACAAGATCGTGACTTTGATGCCGTTTTGCTGGCTTTGTAGCGGCTGCGCCAGCGCGCGCAAGGTTTCGCCCACCTGGGCTGCCAGCTCGCGTGTGGGCACCAGAATCAGGGCACCGACACGGCGTGGGGTTTCGCGGGCGGTGTTTTCAAGCTGCTGCAGAAGTGGTAGCGCAAAGGCTGCGGTCTTGCCGGAGCCAGTCTGGGCGCAGCCCAAGACGTCGCGGCCTTGCAAAGCGGCAGGAATGGCAGCCGCCTGAACGGGGGTGGGCGAGGCCCAATCTTTGGCCTTGATGGCGCGCAGCAGGGCCGGGGAAAGACCCAGTGAAGAAAAGGACATGAAGGCTTCTTTGGTGGAACGCAGGGCGCATCCCGGAGGGGTTGAGTTTAAGCGCTGGGTCTGACTGGCACCGGCGGGGCCGATAATCGACGTCCGCATCGTGCATTCACCGTGGGTGTTTGCGGACCAACCGAAAACCCATCATGAAAAAAACATTCAAACTCAATATCGAAGGCAAAAATCGCGACCGTGTGGTGGAAGCCACCAAGCATGAAATCCGCAAGTACGTGAAGCGCCAGCGGCGCGTGCCCTTGCCTGAGGGCGTGGACTTCTGGGATTTTGACTGCCGGTTTGGAACCAGTGTCGAGAACGCAGCCGACGTTCACTTTGCCACCATCACCCCGTTAATTGACGAGGTGGTCAAGGCCGGCGGAGATTCGTTCTACCTTGAGTTGGTGGCCAAAAATGGCCAGCGTACCGCCCGACCGGCAGGCGCAGCGGACACGACCGAGGCTGATCAGTCGCCCCGGTGATAAAGCCTACAGACTCGACGCTGCGGCTGCCCTGGCTTTTTCCTGGTTGAGCGCCACGCGGAATCCCTCCAGCCTGGCCTCATAGTCAGCCGCGTCACCATAGTCCAGAAAACGGTTGTAACGTGAATGCGTGCCCAGCAGCTTGTGTGCGTGCTTGATGGGGCAAAAGTACTGTTCGGTGCGCGCCAAAATCTCGGCCATGTAGCTCATCAGGCCATTGCCGTATTCGCAATAGGTGCAGTGAAATTTTTCAATGAAGTTCAGGTAGCCCAGGTGGTGCCGGTCAAACACAATGTAATCGCTGCGGCGCACCTTGCTGATGCCATAGATGGGGAAGCATGCCCATTGGTAGAACGTCACCAGCAGGTCCAGCAACACCATGGGAAACACCATGCCGTAAATGATGGGCCCGGTGATCAGGTTTTGCGGCCGGTTGGTCACCAGCCAGCGGAAGAAATTCTTCTTGAGCTTGCGGTGTGCGGCTTTGACCGTGCTCTCAAACTCAATGCGTTTGCCCTTGATGGTGAAGAACATCCTGCTCTCCTGGTCATGCACGGCAGTTCGCAGGTCATCTTCTAGTGCGGCCATCTGGGCCAGTATCAGCGTGATTCGTTCGTTCATGGCAGTCCTGTGATGGCAACAAAAGGCTGCAGCCACCAGGCCCGCCGCTGTTGCACGGTTCATTGTGCGCCGTTAGGCTCAAGTGCCGCGTCAGCGCATTGCTGTCACGCCTTTCATTGCGTTGCACAGCACTGTTCTGTATGGTGCGGGTTGTTTCAAACCTATCGGTCAATCGGTCAAGAAGGAAAAAATACCATGATGCTTGTTGCTAAAGTGCTTGCCGCCCTGGTGATGCTGATCCATATTTACATCTTTTTGCTGGAAACGGTGCTGTTCAAAACCCGGGGCCGCAAGGTGTTTGGGCTGAAGGCTGATCAGGTTGAGGCGATGGCACCTGCCATGTCCAACCAGGGTTGCTACAACGGGTTTCTGGCGCTGGCCCTGGCCTTGGGGCTGTTGCTACCCGACCCTGCCGTGGCGCGTGCGCTGACCATTTACGGGCTGTCCTGTGTCGCGATTGCCGGCATCTGGGGTGCCGTCACGGTCAAGCCCACCATCCTGTTGATTCAGACCGTGCCTGCGGTTCTCGGGCTGGCAGCGCTTTTTCTGGCCTGAAAGCAAAAGCGGCCTGGAGTCACCCCCAAGCCGCTTTGAATGAGCTCCGGCCTTCACGGGCCGGGTCGAGGCCTCGTCAGGCCTTTTTGAGGCTGTGGTTCTTCAGCGGCAAATCGCGAATGCGCTTGCCTGTGGCCGCAAAAATAGCATTGAGCACCGCGGGCGCTGCCACGGCGATGGTGGGTTCACCCACGCCGCCCCAGAAACCGCCCGACGGCATGACGATGGTTTCCACAGCGGGCATTTCATCCATCTTCACGACCTGGTAGGTGTGGAAGTTCTCCTGCTCCATGCGGCCATCCTTGACCGTGCACTCGCCATACAGCGCGGCTGACAGCCCATAGGCAAAAGAGCCTTCCACCTGGGCTTCAATTTGCTGCGGGTTCACGGCATGGCCTGAGTCAGTGGCCGCCACGATGCGGTGAACCTTCAGCACGCCGTCGGCACTGACAGAGACTTCAGCGCTGGCCGCCACGTAGCTGCCGAACCCATGTGTTTGCGCCAGACCGCGGAACCGGCCAGGGGGTGGGGGCGTGCCCCAACCCGCTTTGGCCGCTGCGGCATTGAGCACCGCCAGAGCTTTGGGGTTGTTGATCAGCTTGCGTCGCAAGGCCAGGGGGTCCTGGTTGGTTGCGGCGGC
>JANOAP010000671.1:0-2192 GCA_031411175.1 Rhodoferax sp.
TGAGCGGCTTCCACCGCCTCTTGAACGGTGAATGCCGGAATGCCGCGAGGCACCGGAACACCAGCTTGGCGCAAGATTTCCTTGCCTTGGTACTCGTGAATCTTCATGAGGTCTCTCTCAGGAATGGGTGGGGGATGAACACTTCAGCTTTGGAATGTATCATGCTGCAACGCACCAATGTTGAGCGTGGCTTACAGTGCGCACTGAAACTGACCGATTGAGGATCATCATGGCCAAGGTATTCATTGACGGCGAAGCCGGCACCACAGGACTGCAAATTCGCGAGCGGCTGCAAGCCATGCCCGGCATTGAAGTGGTCCGCATAGCCCCTGAATTGCGCAAGGATGCCGCCGCTAAACGCGCGCTGATGGCGCAGGTGGATCTGGTGGTGTTGTGTCTGCACGATGCCGCCGCCGTGGAGTCAGTCGCCATGATTGACGACATCGCCCGCACCAGCGGTCGCCTTGGCCCCAAAATCATTGATGCCTCCACCGCGCACCGCACTGCGCCCGGCTGGGTGTTTGGCTTCCCGGAGCTGGCTGCGGGCCAGGCCGACGCTGTGCGCACGGCACAACGCGTTGCCAACCCTGGCTGCTATGCCACGGGGGCCATTGCGCTTATTCGCCCGCTGGTGGATGCCGGGCTGATTCCCCCCGACCACCCGCTGACACTGCCCGCTGTGAGTGGCTACACCGGTGGTGGCCGCAGCATGATCGAGGCTTATGAATCAGGCGCAGCCCCGGCGTTTGAGGTTTATGCCCTGGGGCTGAAGCACAAACACCTGCCCGAGATCATGAAATACACCGGCTTGAGCCGTCGCCCGGTGTTCATCCCGTCAGTGGGCAATTTCAGCCAAGGCATGCTGGTGCAGTTGCCGCTGGACCTGGACCTGTTGCCCGGCAAACCCAGTGCCAAAACTTTGCAGGACGCATTGGCCGCCCATTACGCGGGCAGCGAGTTTGTGACCGTGGAACCCGCGTCAGAAGACAACAAGATCGACCCGCTGGCGTTGGTGGACACCAACAAGATGGAGCTTCGTGTGTTCGCCAACCCCGGTGCCGAAGATGGTTTTCACCACGCGGTGCTGATTGCACGCCTGGACAACCTGGGCAAGGGCGCCAGTGGCGCGGCAGTGCAGAACCTGAAGTTGATGCTGGGCTTATAGGCTGCGTTGTTTGGGAAGCGGCCTATTTCGCCGCTCATTCCTCGTCAAAAGCCCCTGAAATCACCTGCCGGATGACCTCGGCACCAAACCCGCGCGTGGCCAGAAACCGCATCTGTCTGGCGCGGTCTGCTGGGGTCGCTTGAGCAGCATCCAGCTTCGAATCAAATTTGCGCCGCCACACCTCGCGGGCACGCGCCAGCTCGGTACCCTGCAACCCGGCTACGGCCTCCAGCACGGCATCGCGGTCCAGGCCTTTGCTTTGCAGCTCTTGCCGGATGCGCGCCGTGCCCAGTTTGGCGCTGCGCCGGTTGATGACGGACTCGATCACCCGCTGTTCGCTGATGAAGCCCTTGGCTGTCAGCTCATCCAGCGCAAGTGCCAGCTCACCCGGCTCCTCTTCTTTGGCTTTCAGCTTGCGCTCCAGCTCGGCACGCGAATACTCGCGCCCGCTGAGCAGGCGCAGTGCCTGGCCTTTGAGGGAAGGTGGCTGGGCAGACAGCATGGCCGTGCGGATGCGATTGCTATTTTATTAGTAGCTGCTTAAGCTTATTCCACGGGGGTTAGTCGGCTTTTTTGCTTGCCGCTTTGGCTTTGGGTGCCGTTTCTGCCTCCACCGGCAGCAGCGGGATGCCCAAAGACTCGCGCACCTTGTTTTCAATCTCGGTCGACAAGGCCGGGTTCTCACGCAGAAACTCACGGGCGTTGTCGCGGCCCTGGCCGATCTTTTCGCCGTTGTAGGCGTACCAGGCCCCGGATTTGTCGAGTATGTTGGCGGTGACCCCCATGTCGATGATCTCGCCATGGCGGCTGATGCCTTCACCAAACAGAATGTCGAACTCGGCCGTTTTGAACGGGGGAGCGACCTTGTTTTTGACAACCTTGACCTTGGTCTCGTTGCCAATGGCGTCGTCGCCCTTTTTGATGGTGCCAGTGCGGCGGATGTCCAGGCGCACGCTGGCGTAAAACTTCAGCGCGTTGCCCCCGGTGGTGGTCTCGGGGCTGCCAAACATCACGCCGATCTTCATGC
>JANOAP010000672.1:0-6308 GCA_031411175.1 Rhodoferax sp.
CCACTTTGCAGCGCAGCAATGCCTTCAGCGGCGAGCTGCGGGCGGCAGTCCACCAAGCGTGCCTTGATGGCGCCGTATTCCATCGCCTTGCGCGGGATCTCGTCGTAGTCCGACTCGTCGGGCTGGCCCAGGTTGGCGGTGTAGGCGTAGGGCAGGGCACCCTTTTCCTTCATCCACAAGAGTGCGGCGCTGGTGTCCAGCCCGCCAGAGAAGGCAATGCCCACTTTTTGGCCGACAGGGGTGGTTTGCAGGATGGTATTGGACATGGTTGATCAACCAAAGTGGCAGATGTAGTGGTAGGCCGCAAAGCCCTCAGCCACACGAATCTCGAACTTGGCATTGCCTGGCACGCTGAACTTTTCGCCCTCGGACGACTTGACCCACACGTCGGTGGCGGTGAGCTTGTATTCACAGGCCCCGCCCGTGCACTCCATGACCTCGGGTGCGCCGGTGTTGAAGGTCAGCGTGGACGGAAGGATTACGCCCACCGATTTTTTGGTGCCGTCCGCAAATGTCACGCCGTGGCTGATGCATTTGCCGTCAAAGTAAACACTGGCTTGGGTAGCGACGGACACGCCGTCTAGTTTGGTGGTAGTCATGGAGGGATTTTAAGCGGGGTCCGGGTTGGGTCTAAACCCGTGCAACTTGCGCTCTACCGCCGGTTCCAGCGTTCGAGTGTCCCGTGCCGCGTCTCAGCACGACATAACGGCGATGGACCTCAGGCAATCAACCCAGCCCAAACCCCAGCTTCAAATCCAACCGTGATATGCCCATTGGGCCACTGCACCACAGGCCGCTTGATCACGCTTGAATTGAGCTTCATCACCGCCACCGCACTGGCCCCATCCACCACGCTGACCTGAACCGCTTCGTCCAGCTTGCGCCAGGTCGGCCCGCGCCGGTTGAGCAGCTTGTCGAAACCCACTGCCTTGATCCAGGTATTCACTTGATCCAGCGGCAGCCCCTGCTTCTTGAAGTCGTGAAACTCATACGCGACGCCCTGCGCCGTGAGCCAGTCGCGGGCCTTTTTCACCGTATCGCAGTTGGGTATGCCGTACATCTTGATCATGTCGAACATTCTACGGTTGGCATACGGAAAGAACGTACTTGGGCTTTGCCTCCCCAAAACTCATTCAGTGATGGTCCACCCCAACCCCGGCGTGGGTACGCTGGTGCCTGCCATCTGAAGCAAGGTTGGCAGCAGGGCACCTGCGGCTTGCGCCTCGCCGGTGAATTCTGAGAGCGTGCGCACACGTGCGGCGGGCACACCGGCGGTGTGCAGGCGCTCCTCCCAGTCCTGCGCGCTGCGGGTTTTCAGCGCGGCGGCCAGTTTGTCGCGAAAGGCCTGCGGGTCGCGCGCGCGGGCAAAGCCGGGGCCGCGCTCCAGCTCGGCATCGGCCTGTGCAGCGGTCCAGCCCAGCACCTCATAAAGTTTGCCTATTTGCTCTGGCGTGTTGGCACCTATGGCGATGAAGCCACCCTCTTTCGCCTCGAAATATTCCGCCGCCGGGCTGCCTGAGTAGCCCTTATTTCCAACCCGCTGTGGCGACTCGCCACTGGCCAGCGCCTCCACGGTGAACGGGTACATCAGCTGTAGCGCGGCACCCCACATCGACACGTCCACATGCCTGCCAGCACCGGTGCGCTGGCGCTCCTGCACGGCGGCCGTGATGGCAAATGCCGCCAGCACGCCTGTCATCACATCCACCACCGGAAACCCCGTCTTGACCGGTGGGCCGCCGGGGTCGCCCGCCAGCATGGCCATGCCGGTGGCGGCCTGGATTACGTGGTCATAGGCACCGCGCGTCTTCCAGGGCGCGTGCAGGGTGCCGTAGCCGGACACCGAGCAGTAGATGACACGCGGGTTGATGGCCCGCACGGCGGCGTAGCCCAAGCCATGGCGTTCCAGCACACCGGGGCGAAAGTTGTCCAGCAACACGTCGCAGGTGCGTGCCATCTCAAGCGCCTGGGCGCGGCCTGCATCGGATTGCAGGTCCACCTCAATGCACTGCTTGCCGGCATTGAAGGCGGCGAATTGCGTCGCCCCGCGGGCTGTGCCGCGCATCACGTCACCGCCGCCGGGCTTTTCAATCTTGGTGACTTCAGCACCCAGCTGCGCCAGATAAAAGGTGGCAAACGGACCGGCGATAACGTGGCTGAAGTCCAGAACCTTGAGGCCAATGAGGGGGGTCATGTCAGCTTCCATTCAGGCCTGTGGCCTTGACGATGCGCTCGTACTTGGTGGTTTCCAGCTCCATGAATTTGCTGAATTCTGCAGGCGACGCGCTAAGGCTGACCGGTGCACCAGCCGCCTCATGGTCGGCACGCACCGCCGGGTCGCTGTAGAGCTTCACATAGGCCTTGAACAACACGTCCAGCACCGCAGCAGGCGTGCCCGCAGGTGCCCAGACGCCGCCCCAGGATTCCAGCACCAGCTCGTCTTTGCCAAAGGCCTCCCGGAGCGTTGGCACCTGGGGTAGTTGTGGCAGCCGCGTGGCACCTGTGGTGGCCAGTGCCCGCACCTGGCCCTGCTGGGCCGGGCCGACGCCCGTGGAGGCCACCGGGCAGCCAAATTGCGTTGCACCGGCCAGAATGCTGGGGATGATTTCAACCGAGCCTTTGTAGGGCACATGCACGGCCTGGACATCGTTTGCCAGCAGCATTGCTGCGCTGGCCAAATGCGCCAGGCTGCCAATGCCGCCCGACGCGTAATTGAGCTTGCCGGGGTCTCTCTTGATGGCGGCCACCAGCTCCTGAACCGTTTTCCAGGGCGCGTTGGCCGCCACCACCAGCAGGGCCGGGCTGACGGTGTTGCGCGTCACGGGGGCAAAGTCCTTCATCGGGTCGAACTTGACGGATGGCTGCATCGCTTTCTGGACGATGTGGGTCGATGCGCCCAGCAGCAGGGTGTAGCCGTCGGGCGCGGCCCGTGCCGCCTGCTGCGCTGCCAGAATGCCGCCCGCGCCCACAATGTTTTCCACCACGATGGGCTGGCCCAGGATGTCGCCCAGTTTCGGGCCGACCTTGCGCGTCAGCACGTCGGGGCCGCCGCCAGCGGCGTAGGGCACGATGATTTTGATGGGTTTGGAAGGAAATGTGCCCTGAGCCCATACCGGCAGGCCATAGGCAGCTATCAAACTTGCAGCAATCTGCTGGTGGAACTGGCGGCGTTGCAGCCCCCATTGTGTGGGTTGGTTTTGCATGATGTGAGCCTTCTGGAGGTTGTGGGGTTTCAAGCGGGGCGGGTTTTATTTCGGGGGTGCGGCCTGGCCTGTGCGCACGACGATCCACTGGCGGCTGGGTGATCCATAAATTTTCGGTCCAGTGCCCCCAGGGCCATGATGTGGTCGGCTGGCGCGGCAACGTCCGGCTAGTCTAGAAGCACTTTGTAATAAGACAAAATCATATTTTGTTAGGAAGCAATCACAAAAATTATGAAACTTCAATCTGCACGCATTGACCAACTGCGCCTGCGTGACCTGCTGATGCTCGACCATCTGGATCAAACCGGCTCCCTTCGCGTGACCGCCGAACGCCTGCACGTGACACAGCCTGCCGTCACCCAGGCGCTGAAGGTGCTGGAGCAGGCTTTTGGGGTGGCTCTGGTGCAGCGCGGGCAGCGTGGGCAACGGGGTGTGAGCCTCACGCCCTCCGGGGCGGCGGCTCTGGTGCGCTTGCGTGTGGCACGCCAGGAGCTGCTGGCCGCACAGGCTGCGGCACTGGCCCCGCACATCACCAACCTGCGTGTGGGGGCGCTGCCGCTGGCCATGTTTCATGTGTTGCCGCAAGCCCTGGCCCGGCTGCGGCTGGCGATGCCCGAGGTCCACATCGAGCTGACCGAGTCCACGGTATCCGGCTTGTGGCGGGCGTTGGCCGATGGCGTGGTCGATGCCATCGTGTGTCGGTTGCCTTCCCCCGGCGAGCATGAGCCGCTTCCGGCGGGCGTGGTGTACCGCGCCGTGTCTGCCGGAACCGAGCGGCTGGTGTTCGTAGCGGGGCGTGCACATCCTCTGGCAGCCCGGCGGCACCCGCCGCTTGAGTTGCTGGCGCGGCAGGCCTGGGTGCTGCCATCTGCCGGGGCCTTTACCCGCATGGCGTTTGACCAGATTTTTGTGCGTGCGGGGTTGAAGCCGCCCCTGGCTTCCATCAGTTCATCTTCGTTTCACAGCAATTTGCAACTGGCTGCGGCCAGCGACTTGCTGACGGTGGCACCCGAATCGGCGGTGCGCACGTATGCGCTGGCCTTGAAGCTCAAAATCATTCCTGCAGAATGGGGTGAGCAAAACAGCGGCGTTGTATTGGCTTTTCACCAGTCAAGCTTGGGCAATCCGGCCGTTGCGGCCCTGCAAGGCAGTTTCCACTACCTGTGACAATCAGGCCTTGTCATGCTGTTTCTTTGATTTCACTGCCCATGAAGAAGACCCTGGAAGATTGGCTTGCCCACTGCGAGCAACTGCATCCCAAAGCCATTGACATGGGCCTGGAGCGCGTACGCACCGTGGCGGGGCGCATGGGCGTGCGCTTTGATTGCCCGGTGATTACCGTGGCGGGCACCAATGGCAAGGGTTCCACCTGCGCCATGCTGGAGTCCATCCTGGGGCAGGCAGGTTACCGTACCGGGCTCTTCACCTCACCGCATCTGGTGCACTTTGGAGAGCGCTTGCGGTTGCTGGGGCAGGCGGTCAGCGCTTCAGATTTAATAGCAGGCTTTGCCGTGGTGGAGAGGGCCAGAACCCAAAATGCAGAGGAAATATCGCTCAGTTACTTCGAGTTTTCGATGCTGGCCATTTTCGAAGTCATGATGCGACACACGCTGGACGTGGTGATTCTGGAAGTGGGGGTGGGCGGTCGCCTGGATTCGACCAACATCATCGATGCCGACTGCGCCATCATCACCAGCATTGACCTGGACCACATGGAGCTTTTGGGGCCAGACCGCGAAAGCATTGGCTTTGAAAAAGCAGGCATCATGCGCACCGGGCTGCCTGTGATTGTGAGTGACCCGTTGCCACCCCAAAGCGTGCTGGACCGGGCCAAGGAGATTGATGCCGACATCTGGCGTTTTGGCCATGACTTCAACGTGTCAGGTGACAAACAGCAATGGGGTTGGGCAGGGCGAGGCAGGCGCTACAGCGGCCTGGCGTACCCAGCGCTTCGTGGGGCCAATCAACTGGTCAACGCCGCAGGTGTGCTGGCGGCGCTCACCGCCCTGCGTGAGAAGCTGCCGGTGACCGCGCAGGCGGTTCGCAACGGGTTTGCGTTTGTCGAGCTGCCGGGGCGCTTTCAGATCATTCCTGGGGAGCCCCATCTGGTGCTGGACGTGGCGCACAACCCGCATTCGGTGGCGGCGCTGGCGGCCAATCTGGATGCCATGGGCTACTTCCCCACCACCCATGCGGTGTTCGGGGCCATGGCCGACAAGGACCTGGCCCCCATGCTAGCCAAGGTGAATGCGCTGATCGACAAATGGTATTTCACCGATTTGCCCACGCCGCGTGCCGATACGGCGGTCAGCCTGCAAAGCCGGTGGCAGGCCCAGAACACCCGCAAAGATGTAACTTCTGCTACCTTTGGCGACCCCATGCAGGCCCTGCAAGCGGCCATCGCTGCGGCAGACCCCGCTGATAGAATCATTGTCTTTGGTTCGTTCTACACCGTGGGCGGCGTTTTAAAAAATGGCGTACCGCGCCTGCTCGCCAAACACCTGAACTCCTGACACCCGGATTCTGAAATTCATGGCCTTCTTCAAATTTCGAAAGGGTGGCGACGAGCAGCCAGCGCCCCCCGCCCAGCCGGAAAGCGTTGAGGCCATGCGCAAGCGGGCCATGCACCGGCTGATTGGTGCGGCGGTGCTCGTGGTGGCGGGGGTGATCGGCTTCCCATTGCTGTTCGACAGCCAGCCCCGGCCGATTGCGGTTGATATTCCGATAGAAATCCCCGACAGAACCAAGGCTAAACCGCTGGTCGTGGCAGCAGCAGCGCCTGTGGCCTCAGCCGCAACAGCCGTTGCACCTGCCGCTGCAGAGCCAGCACCCGCAGTCAGCCCGGCACCGGCCCCCAATGAGCCCAAAGCAACGGCTACTGCACCCAAATCAGAAGAAAAACAGGTTGAAACCCCCGCCAAACCTGCTACAGAAGCTATTAAATCAGTAGCGAAGCCGGATGTGAAGAGCGAGTCCAAACACGAAGCCAAGCCCGGCGACGGTGCCAAGGCGCAAGCCCTTCTCGACAACAAAATTGAAAACAAGGCAGTAGACAAGCCTGCCGAGAAGCCCTCGGCTGCGGCAGCCAGCGAAGACCGGTTTGTG
>JANOAP010000673.1:0-4973 GCA_031411175.1 Rhodoferax sp.
ACCAGCAGCAATGCAGTGACCAGACCGCCTGCCAGCGCCTTGAGCCCTGTGCGTAATGTGCTCAAAATGTGAACCCCACACTCAAATGCAGCCGTAGTTCTTTGACTGCCACGCCATAGGCCAGGTCAATTTGCAGCGGCCCCACGGGGCTTCTCCAGCGCAAACCAGCGCCTATGCCGATCTTGGCATTCATTTCGGGCAGTGTGTCGGCCACTGCTCCGGCATCCACAAAAACGGTGCTTTCCCACTCTGTGGGTCGGCCATCCCGCAGGATGGGGCGTTGCCACTCCACACTGCCGGTAGTCAGGTACCGGCCAGCGGCAATTGCACCACCTGGCAACTCGCTGCCAATGCTGCGCAAGGCATAGCCCCGCACCGAGGTGTCGCCCCCCACCAGGAACAACTGTGTGCTGGGCAGATCGGCTCCGGCACGTGCCAGTACGGCACCTCCTTCCGCCCGCAAGGCCAGCCGGCCCGATGCCAGGCCTGACTGCTGCGCCAGGGGCCACACACCCAGCCAGCGCACCCGCGCCCGCAAGTACGGTTGCCGGCTGTTCTCCAGGGTCACACCGCCGCCAATTTCGGCCCCCAGGCCATAGCCGCTGCTGGGAAACGGCAGGCTGCTGAAGTTGCGCTGTGTCCAGGCGTAGTTCACGGTCAGTGCATTGGCCGTGGTGGACACACCGCCAGCGGAGGTTTTGGCGCGGTCGTATTGCAGGTAGTAATTGCGGTCAACCTGCTCCTGCGTTTGTGCACGACCCACCCGGTAACGCTGGCTGTCCACCTCAAAACTGCCGGCCGCCTGGCTCTGAAAAAGAGCCGATGTCACCCAGCGTGTGCCGGTGTCATCCGGGGGGGCGGTCAGCTCGGTACCGATGGATTGGGTATCTCGGTCCAGTGACAGCTTCGACACCGCACGCCAGTCAATCCCGGGTACTTTGTTGTGGGTGTGTTCCATGGACAGGCGCAGGCCGCTGTCGGTGCTGGCCCCCACACCCAGCACAATTTTTTGCAACCGGGCTTCACGCAATTGCACCAGCACGGGTGCGTTGACCGGGTCGCCACTGGTGTCCAGGGAGACAAAAACCGAGTCAAAGAAACCACTGTCCACCAGGCGTTGCTGCGCCTCCAGCAACTGGTTTTGCTGGTAGTCCACCCCCACGGTCAGGCGCGCCAGCCGGTTCACCAGGGCCGCATCAAACTTTTGCAAACCGCTGATTTGCAGGGCACCCAGACGGTACAGCGGGCCGGAGTCCAGTGTCAGCCGTAACGCCGCGGTGTGGGTGTCGGGGTCAATCTCGGCGCTGCTGCCCAGAATTCTGCCCACCGGGTAATGCTGCGCTGTGAGCACCTGCAGGGCCTGAGTTTTGGCCGCGTCCCATCCGGACTGCGTAAACGTCATGGCTGGCGCCAGTGTCCAGCCGCTGCGGATGGCGTTGCGTTGTGTTTCACCTGCTTCCGGTGCGGCGCCAATGCCATCTTGCAGAATGGCCCCGGTGAATTCAATCGTCACGCGGCTGACCGTGACTGGGTTGCCCGGCAACACGCTGACCAGAATATGGCGTTGGGCAAGCGGGTTGGCGGGCGTGTCCTGCACGGTCAATTGAATGGTGGGCGAGAAGTAGCCCAGGGTACCCAGCAGATCCTGCACATTGTTGTGGGCCGCAGCCAGCAGCCGGGTCAGCTCGGTGGCATCCAGATCCGTCAGTTCGCTGTAACGCTGCAACTCCATGTGACGCTGGAGAAAGGCCTGCACATCAGCCGGTGCAGATACCTCGATGTCAAATGCCAGCGGCGTTGCAGATGTTTGGGTTGGTGCAGGTGAGGATAAAGGTGTTGGGGCATTGGCCTGCGCCAGCACCTCGCTGGCGAGGCATAAAGCGGCCACAAAAAAAGCGGACCCCAGGGCCAGCTTCCTTACTGGTGCAATAACAAACGGGGCGAAAGTCCAATGAGAAAGTCGCCAGTTCATGCCCTTATTTTGACAGCAAGCGCATGGCTTCTTCGAGCCCTTTGATGGTGAGGGGAAACATGCGCTGGTTCATGATCTGCTGCACCACGCTGATGCTTTGGCGGTACTGCCATACACCCTGTGGCTCGGGGTTGATCCAGGCGAATTTGGGGAAGGCGCTGTTCAGGCGCTGCAGCCACTCCACACCGGCTTCTTCGTTGTTGTATTCCACACTGCCGCCGGGCTGCAAAATCTCATACGGGCTCATGGTGGCATCCCCGATGTAGATCAGCTTGTAGTCCTTGTTGTACTTGCGGATGATGTCCCAGGTGGCAAATTTTTCGCTGAAGCGGCGGCGGTTGTTCTTCCACATGAAGTCGTAGACGCAGTTGTGGAAGTAGTAAAACTCCATGTGTTTGAACTCGGTCTTGGTGGCCGAGAACATCTCTTCGACGCGCGCAATGTGCTCGTCCATGGTGCCGCCTACGTCCATCAGCAGCAGCACCTTCACATTGTTGTGGCGCTCAGGCCGCATCTTGATGTCCAGCCAGCCCGCGTTGGCGGCCGTCTTGTTGATGGTTTCGTCCAGGTCCAGCTCTTCTTCATGGCCTTCGCGGGCGAACTTGCGCAGACGGCGCAAGGCCACCTTGATGTTGCGGGTGCCCAGCTCTTGCGTGTCGTCGTAATCCTTGTAAGCGCGCTGGTCCCACACCTTCACGGCACTCTTGTTGCGGCTCTTGTCCTGCCCGATGCGGATACCCTGCGGGTTTTGCCCGTATGCCCCAAAGGGCGAGGTGCCTCCCGTGCCAATCATCTTGCTGCCGCCCTCGTGGCGCTCTTTCTGCTCTTCAAAACGTTTTTTGAGCGTTTCCATGAGCTCGTCCCAGCCCATTTTCTCGATCTTGGCTTTTTCTTCAGGGCTGAGCTCAAGTTCCAGATTTTTGCGCAGCCACTCCAAAGGGATGTCCTTGGTGAAGTCCGCAATCATCTCCACGCCCTTGAAGTACGAGGCAAAGGCGCGGTCAAACTTGTCGTAGTGTTTCTCGTCCTTCACCAGCGAGGTGCGGCTCAGGTAATAGAAGTCATCTATCTTGTAACCGCTGACTTCCTCATCGCCATCGGCCTCAGGCACGTTGGGGCCAACCACACCCTCTTTCAGCGCCTCAAGCAGGGTGAGGTACTCCTTCACGGACACCGGCAGTTTGGCCGAGCGCAGGGTGTAGAAAAAGTCAATCAGCATGGGACACTACTTTCTTCACGGGTCAGCGGGGCTTGTCCCGCAGGTACAGCAATTGCGCCCGCACTTCAGGCCATTCACCGCTGCGCAGGCTGTACATCACGGTGTCGCGGATGCTGCCGTCGCGGCGCAGGGCGTGGCCGCGAATCACACCGTCTTTGCGTGCACCCAGGCGCTCAATGGCATTTTGTGAGGCATGGTTGAAATTGTCAGTGCGCCAGCCCACCACGTGGCAGCCCAGGGTGTTAAAGGCATGCGTCATCAGCAGCAGTTTGCAGGTGGTGTTGACATGGGTGCGCTGACACCGCCTGGCGTACCAGGTGTAGCCAATCTCCACGCGTTTCACGGCGGGCAGGATGTCGTGGTAACTGCTGCTGCCCAGCACGGTGCCGCTGGCGGCATCGGTGATGGCAAAGGCAAAGCGGTTGCCGGCCTCGCGCATGGACAGGGCGTCTTCAATGTATTGGCGGGTTTGATCAGGCTCCGGCACCGAGGTCACCCGGATATTCCACAGCTCGCCGTCCGCAGCGGCAGCTCGCAGGCCGTCTTCATGGTCCAGCGACAGGGGCACCAGTTTGATGCCACGGTCTTCCAGCGTAACGGGTTCTACAAAGGCCATGTCAGTTTTGATCCTTTTTGCGCTGGATTGCCAGCCAGCGCCGTGCGGCCTGCAGACCCAGACCGCCCCCCAGACCCACCAGCACGATGGCCCCCAGTGTCGCGTTGCCGTAACCGGGTGCCATCAAATCAAGGCCCAAAAGCTGGCCCAGCCAATAGCCCAGCAGCGACCCGCCGACAAAGCCAACTGCATCCGCCAAGCCTTCAATCAACAGGGATTTGCCCATGATGTGCGTGACCGGTGATCAGCGGTTATGGCGCTGCATGAACACCAGTTTTTCAAACAGGGTCACGTCCTGCTCATTCTTCAGCAGTGCGCCCACCAGCGGCGGCACGGCCACCTTGTCATCCTTGCTTTGCAGGGCTTCCAGGGGGATATCTTCAGCCACCAGCAGCTTGAGCCAGTCCAGCAGCTCGCTGGTGGAAGGCTTTTTCTTCAGGCCCGGCAGGTTGCGCACGTCGTAAAACGTTTTCATGGCTGACGTGAGCAGATCTTTTTTAAGGCCCGGGAAATGCACGTCGATGATCTGCTTCATCGTGTCGGCATCGGGAAACTTGATGTAGTGGAAGAAGCAGCGGCGCAAAAAGGCGTCCGGCAGCTCTTTCTCGTTGTTGGAGGTGATGAACACCAGCGGGCGGTGTTTGGCGCGGATCAGTTCGCGGGTCTCGTAGCAGTAAAACTCCATGCGGTCGATTTCGCGCAGCAAGTCGTTGGGGAACTCAATATCAGCCTTGTCGATCTCGTCGATCAGCAGCGCCACCGGCTGGTCGGCCGTGAAGGCTTGCCACAACACGCCTTTGAGGATGTAGTTATTGATGTCCTTGATCTTTTCGCTGTTGTCCACGCCCGCCAGCTGCGAGTCACGCAAGCGGCTGACCGCGTCATATTCGTACAGGCCCTGTTGCGCCTTGGTGGTGGACTTGATATGCCATTGCAGCAGCGGCATCTTCAGGGCTTCAGCTACTTCTTCGGCCAGCATGGTTTTGCCGGTACCGGGCTCGCCCTTGACCAGCAGCGGGCGCTTGAGCGTGATGGCCGCATTCACGGACAGCATCAGGTCCTGGGTGGCGACGTAATTTTTGGTGCCTTGAAATTTCATGGTTCTTGTATGTAGTTGGCCATCGATATAATCATGAGGTTGATTTATCCCCATCACCGCTTGATTG
>JANOAP010000674.1:0-5835 GCA_031411175.1 Rhodoferax sp.
CTTGTCGGTAGCACGGTCGCGTACCCAGTGCGTCAGCATGAAGGTGCTGAAGCTGGCATCACACACCGTGCCCACATGGGCCCCGGCATCACTCAGGCCGGCCAGGGCACGTGGGTGCGCCAGCATCTGGCGGATCACGTCTAGATTGCCGCCGTTGTAGTTGAAGATGGGGAAATACAACAGGTTGTTGCCGTCCCCCGCACACAGGTGGTCCAAGATGGCCTCCAGTGGCTGGATGCCCGCCTGTTTGGCGCGCAACAGAAAACTCTGCATCACCGAGGGCTCGTAGTTGAGCTGGCCTTCCAGCGGGAACATGCGCCCGCTGATCATGTTGATGCGTGCCAGCAAAATGTCCACCAGCGGCGGCACGGCTGTGCCGTCTCCCGCCACGGGGTCGGACTTTTCAGCCAGCAGGCGTGCCTTGCGTTGGGGCTCACGCAGGGCGGCGGCGCGTTGCGCCAGCGGCAGATGCGCCACCTCCTTGTAGGCCGGGAAACCCATGAAGGGGTGAAAACTGGCATCCAGCCCGTTGATGACACCTATGCCCCGTGCAGCGGTTTGCAGGTACAGCGGCAGGCCGGTGGCCACGGCGGCTTCTACCCGCTGGCGAATGGCCTCAAACTGCGCACCGCCGGGGTCGCGCTGCAGCCAGGTCATGGACAGGGGCCGGTTGGCGGCACGCGCCAGTTGCTCCACCACGTCGAATTCGGCGTTGAAGCGCGTCTGGGCCCCGGCGGCATCGTCGGCCTGGCCGCGCAGCAGGTCGAAATCGCTCACCACCTGCACCACGCCATGGGCCAGGCCGTCAAAGGCCTGGGCAATGCCATTGAGCTCGGCCACAGCGGCTTCGGCGGCCGGGGTTTCCCGTCCCTCCGACGTGCGGTGGTTGTCGCTGCGCCCGGTGCTGAAGCCCGCAGCACCCGCTTGCAAGGCCTCGTGCAGCAGGGTACGCATGGCCGCAATGTCCTGCGTGGTTGCCACTTCTTTGGTCACGGCGCGGTCACCCATCACGTACATGCGCAACGGGTCGTGGGGCACCTGCACCAGGTAGTCGATGGAGCGCGGCGTTTTGGCCAGTGCGTCCATGTACTGCGGAAAACTCTCCCAGTCCCAGCGAATGCCCTCGTGCAGCGCCGCGCCGGGGATGTCTTCCACGCCCTCCATGAGCTTGACCAGTGCGTCTTCACCACCGGGGCGTTTGGGCGCAAAACCCACGCCGCAGTTGCCCATCATCACCGTGGTGACCCCGTGGTAAATGCTGGGTGTGAAGGTCTCGTCCCAGGTCACCTGGCCGTCGTAATGGGTGTGAATATCCACAAAACCGGGCGTGACCCAGCAGCCCGTGGCGTCCACAATCTCGTTGGCCTGCTGCGTCAGTGTGCCGGGCTCTGCCAGGGCCACAATGCGCCCGTTGTGTACACCTACATCGGCCAGATAGGGCGCGCCGCCGGTGCCGTCCACCACGGTGCCGCCGCGGATCAGCAGATCGAGGGGTTGTTCAGTTATTTGTTGTGATGTTTTTGGCATCGTGCCGTCTCCAGAGGGTTGCCAGCGTCATGCCGCTGATGATGTGCCAGATGCCCCACAGGCTGGCGATGGTCACCATGCCCAGGTCACTGTTGAACTGCACGGCGATGATGCCCAGGGCCAGCCCGGCATTCTGCATGCCGCCTTCAATCATCACGGCACGCCGGTCACGCTCGCTCACGCCCATGGCCTTGCTGGTGATCCAGCCAAAAAACAGGCCGCTGGCGTTGTGCAGCACCACAATCAGCAGCAGCGGCAACAGTGCCATGTTGAGCAACTGCCGCTCCTTGAACAGCCCGGCCACAATGAAGGCCAGCAACATGAACAACGCAAAGTTGCCCAGCGGTTTGTGAATACGCGCCGTCAGGGCGGGTAGGCGGTTAGCCACCAGCAGGCCCAGACTCATGGGCAACGCTAGCAGCAACACCAGACTGAGCCAGATGTCCGACGGGTCTATGGCCAGCACCTTGAGCCACTGCGCCGTGTTGGGGTTGCTGGCCACCATCCAGCTGAAGTTGAACGGTGTGGCAACCAGCGCAATCACACTGGCCACGGCCGACACGCTGACACTCAGGGCCGTGTTGCCGCGCCCGTAATGCGTGACCACATTGCTCAGCGACCCGCCGGGGCAGGAGGCCACCAGAATCATGGCCACCTCCACATTGGGCGGCAGGTCCAGCAGCAGGGTGGCAAGCCAGGTGCCCACCGGCAGCAGGATGAACTGCGGAATCAGCCCGCAAATCACCGCCTTGGGCGTCTGCGCCACCCGTTTAAAGTCTTCGGGCTTGACCTCCAGCGCCACGGCAAACACCATGGTGGCCAGCACCAGACTCAGAATCAGTTGTTGGGTACTCATAGGGGTGAGAGCGTAAGCGATAGGGGTGCCCGTAAAATCAAGGGTTTACGCGACGTATCGCTGTTAGAGATCACCCCGTTTTATGCTGACTTTCCAACAAATCATTCTGAAACTGCAGTCCTACTGGGCCGACCAGGGCTGCGCCCTTTTACAGCCCTATGACATGGAAGTTGGCGCTGGTACATCACACACCGCTACGTTTTTAAGAGCGCTGGGCCCCGAGCCCTGGAAGGCCGCCTACGTGCAGCCCAGCCGCCGCCCCAAGGATGGCCGCTACGGCGAAAACCCCAACCGCCTGCAGCACTACTACCAGTACCAGGTGGTGCTCAAGCCCGCCCCTGCCAATATTCTGGAGCTGTATCTGGGCAGCCTGGAAGCGCTGGGTTTCGACCTGAAGAAGAACGACATTCGTTTTGTGGAAGACGACTGGGAGAACCCCACGCTGGGTGCCTGGGGCCTGGGCTGGGAAGTCTGGCTCAACGGCATGGAAGTCACCCAGTTCACCTACTTCCAGCAGGTCGGCGGCATTGACTGCAAGCCCATCACTGGCGAGATCACTTACGGTCTGGAGCGCCTGGCGATGTACCTGCAAGGCGTGGACAACGTCTACAACCTGACCTGGACCGAAGGCCTCAGTTATGGCGATGTGTATAAGCAAAACGAGGTGGAGCAATCCACCTACAACTTCGAGCACAGCGATGCCGACTTTCTTTTCACCGCCTTCACCGCGCATGAGAAGCAGGCCAAGAATCTGATCGAAGTGCAACTGGCCCTGCCCGCCTACGAGCAGGTCTTGAAGTGCGCGCACAGCTTCAACCTGCTGGACGCGCGCGGTGCCATCAGCGTGACCGAGCGCGCCGCCTACATCGGCCGCATCCGCAACCTGGCCCGTGCCGTAGCACAAAGCTATTTTGAGAGCCGCGAGCGCCTGGGCTTTCCCATGGCACCGCGAGAGTGGGTGGCGCAGATGACGAAGAAGGCCGCGTGAGATTGATGACGATGACTACCAAAAACCTTCTTGTTGAATTGTTCGTGGAAGAGCTGCCGCCCAAGGCGCTCAAAAAACTGGGTGAGGCGTTTGCTAATGCCCTGGCTGACTCGTTGAAAGCACAAGGGCTGGCGGCCAAAGATGCGGTGGTGGCCAACTTTGCGTCACCCCGTCGACTGGCGGCGCACGTGACGGCCGTCGCGTCCCAGGCAGCAGACAAAGCGGTTTCACAAAAACTCATGCCGGTGACGGTGGGGCTGGATGCATCGGGCCATGCCACACCCGCACTACTCAAACGCCTGCAAGGTCTGGGTGCCGGGCCTGAAGCCGTGACGGGGCTCAAGCGCGCCATGGACGGCAAAGCCGAGGCCCTGTTTTTCGAAAGCTTGGTGACGGGCGCAACGCTGGCTGCGGGCCTGCAAAAAGCGCTGGAAGAAGCCATTGCCAAGTTGCCCATCCCCAAGGTGATGAGCTACCAGCTGGAAAGCGGCTGCGAGCTGCCCGGCTGGAGCAGCGTGAGCTTTGTGCGCCCCGCGCACGGGCTGGTGGCGCTGCATGGGGCGGACGTGGTGCCGCTGCAAGTGCTGGGGCTCCACTCGGGCAACACCACACAGGGCCATCGTTTTGAGGCCTCGGTGTCGCCGGTCGTTATCAAAGACGCAGACAGCTACGCCGCCACACTTAGGCAAGATGGTGCTGTGATTGCGAGCTTTGCCGAGCGCCGTGCCGAGATCTTGCGCCAGTTGGCTGCAGCGGCTGCGAAGGTCGGTGGGGGCTGCAAACCAATCGCAGACGACGCTTTGCTGGACGAAGTGACCGCGCTGGTCGAGCGCCCCAATGTGCTGGTCTGCGAGTTCGAGGTGCAGTTCCTCCTGGTGCCGCAAGAGTGCCTCATCCTCACGATGAAGGCCAACCAGAAGTACTTTCCGCTGCTGGACGCCAACAACAAACTCACCAACAAGTTTTTGGTGGTCAGCAACATCAAGCCGGACGATGCGAGCTTTGTGATCGGCGGCAACGAGCGCGTGGTGCGCCCCCGGTTGGCGGATGCGAAGTTCTTTTTTGACCAGGACCGCAAGAAGACGCTGGAGTCGCGGGTTGAGGGCTTGGGGAAAGTGGTTTATCACAACAAGCTGGGAACTCAAGGCGAGCGCATGGAGCGCGTGCGCGCGATTGCCAAAGCCATTGGCCAGCAGCTCGGTGGTGACGTGCTCGCCCAAGCGGCGGACACGGCGGCCCGTCTGGCCAAGACCGATCTGATAACTGACATGGTGGGTGAATTTCCCGAACTGCAAGGCATCATGGGCGGCTACTACGCCCGTCATGATGGCCTGAGTGAAGACATTGCCTTCGCGATTGAAGACCATTACAAGCCGCGTTTTGCGGGTGATGAGTTGCCGCGCAATCAGGTCGGCGTTGTGGTGGCACTGGCTGACAAGCTGGAAACGCTAGTGGGAATGTTTGGCATTGGCAATGTTCCTACGGGTGATAAGGATCCGTTCGCGCTGCGTCGACATGCGTTGGGTGCGATTCGAATGTTGATTGAAAGAGATGTAGACGTTGAACTGCATGTGTTGCTCGAAGCTGGCTTACAGGTTTTGAGGGATTGGGTAGCCAAACCCGTAAATCAAAACGGGATTGCCCAACTTGTGCACGGTCCTACTTTAGAGAGGTTGAATTCAGTGGACGTCTGTGGTGAGTTGCTGACATTCTTGGAAGACCGCCTCGCGGGCTCCCTGCGAGAGCAAGGCTACAGCCCGCAGGAAGTTGATGCGGTGCTAGCCCAGCACCCGCAGCGCCTAGGCGATGTCCCCAAACGCCTGGTCGCCGTTCGCACCTTCGCTGCCCTCCCCGAAGCCCCCGCCCTCGCCGCAGCCAACAAACGCATCAGCAACATCCTGAGAAAAGTAGAGGGCGCAGTCGAGCCCAAAGTCAATGCAGCCCTGCTCAGAGAGCCTGCCGAAATCGCCCTGGCTTCTGCTCTTGATTCAGTAGCGCCTCAAGCTGATTCCGCGTGGGCTGCAGGTAATTACACCGAAAGCCTTCAGGCGCTGGCTGCACTCAAGGCTCCGGTGGATGCCTTCTTTGAAGATGTGATGGTGAACGCCGAAGACCCCGCTCTGCGCACCAATCGCCTGGGCCTGCTGGCCACCCTGCACGCCGCAATGAACCGTGTGGCAGACTTGTCCAAGCTCGCCAGTTAGCGGCAGTCATCCCCAGCGGTACGACGACAAAACTTAGGGCATAAAGCACCACGCCATGAAACTCGTCATCCTAGACCGCGACGGCACCATCAATGCCGACAGCACTGAATTCATCAAAACCCCCGAGGAATGGATGCCGCTGCCCGGCGCGCTGGAGGCTATTGCGCGGCTTAACCATGCGGGCTGGCATGTGGTGGTGGCCACTAACCAGTCGGGCTTGGGGCGGGGGCTGTTTGACGTGGCATCGCTCAACGCCATGC
>JANOAP010000675.1:0-7114 GCA_031411175.1 Rhodoferax sp.
CGATGGCGCGTGCGCGCGCTACAGCGGCCAGGGTGTAGTCCACCCCCAGGCTGATGGAGAAGTAACCATGCGCATCCATGGGCGAGGCCATGGCAAACACCACATCGGCCGCCATCAGCCCACGTTCGATCAGACCCGGAATTTCCGAAAAATAGTTAGGCAGAAAATCAACCCAACCGGCTTGCCCGCCCGCGCGGCTGGCCGCCCCATAAAACAGTGACACGTGGCGCACGTGGTCTACCGTGTCCGGGTCAAAGTAGGCGTATTTGCGCACCGCCAGAATCTGCGCCACCTTCACATCCAAAAAGTCACGGCGCTGCTCGGACAACGCGGTCAGCAGCGTAGGCGGCTCACCCACACCGGTTGGCACGATGATGAAGTCACCGTTGTGCACCTGGCGTACCGCGTCTGCGGCAGACATGCGTTTTTGCAGATAGAGATCTTGGGCTGACATGTTGTTTCCTCTCGCGCGCATCATGGGCGCTCATCACCCCATGTTACTGGTCTTGGGCGCCGGGCACCAAATAGCCACCGTCAAATCAGGTTGCGCATTGCCCGCGCCGTCTCTTGCAACACCGGCAGCACGCGGCGCACAGCGTCTTCTGAAGACTCGTGGCCCATGGGCATGGTCACGTTCAGCGCGCCCACCAGGTCGCCCCGGTGGTCCATCAAAGGCACGGCAATGCCGCGTGCGCCCAGCTCCAGTTGCTGTTCTGAAAGCGACCAGCCCTGCGCCCGTATGCGTGCCAGCTCAAGCTGAAGGCGCTCCTTGTTTGCAATGGTGTGGGATGTGTAGGCCTTCAGGGGCTGCGTGGCCAGCCAGTCTTCGACCCAGGCTGCATCGCTCAACGCCAGCAGGAGCATGCCGGACGCGGTGACCTGGGCCTGCACCCTTGCGCCCAGCACGTAGCCAGTGTTCATGGTGCGATTGGGGCCGTTGCGTGCGATGTAGACGATGTCGTGTCCGTCGCGCACGCTCACATAAGCCGTCTCTGACGTGCCCGCCGTGATCCGCTGCAGGAAGGGCTGCACGATGCGCGGCAGACGTGCTGATTCGAGGTACGACTGCCCCAGGCGCAGTACGCGGGGTGTCAGCCAGAACAGCTTGCCATCCGTGGCCACATAACCCAGGTGCGTCAAGGTCAGCAGGTAGCGCCGTGCGGCCGTACGCGTCATGGCTGCGCGCGTGCCGGCTTGCGCAGCGGTCATGCGCGGGTGGGCGTCATCAAACGTCTCGATGATGGACAAGCCCTTTTCCAGACCGGCGATCCAGTCGCGCTTGTCCAGGCCCGGTGCGCCAGGTGGGCTGACAGCGGGGCGACGCGTTTCGGCAGAGGCGGGTGTGGGGGCTGGGCTGGGCGTAGACATGAAATCTGGCGCGGCGTGGTTTGGAGGAACGGGCAGGCTGTCTTGATGGGTCTTGGCTCGCCTTGATTTTGAGGAGGGAGGAGAAAGTCAATTACCTAGTACAAACCCTATATATGTACGATAAACGCACATAAATGATCGATTATCGTAAAAATTAAAAAGAAAATGCTGTTCCTGCTCGCCTGTGGTCGCTAAAGTTCGCTCCGAAATGACAAATATGAACGATCAGCGATCAAACGAGACTGCATCAGGGCCTCAACTGGCCATCAACGGCAACACCGACGTCTACCTGATTCTGGGCGACCCGGTGGAGCAGGTGCGCGCGCCGGAGTCGTTCAACCTGATTTTTTCCACGCTGGGCATAGATGCCGTGCTGGTGCCCGTGCATGTGGCTGCTGCCGATGTCAAGGCCTTTGTCGCCGCTGCGTTTATGGGGCGAAACATCAAGGGCATGCTGCTGACGATTCCACACAAGTCGCTGGTCATGGAGATGCTGGACGATTGTGGCGAACTGGCCCGGCTGGCGGGTGCGGTCAACGCCATCCGCCGCAACGAACAGGGCCGCCTGGTGGGTGAGCTGTTTGACGGCGAAGGTCTGGTGAATTCACTCAACAGCTTCAAGATTACTTATTCGGGCAAGCGGGTGCTGATGCTGGGCGCCGGTGGCGGCTCGGCGGCCATTGCGGCGTCGCTGGTCAGTAGTGCGTCACAGGCTTCACAGGGTGCCCCGGCCGGGATCGCACTTTTTGATCCCACACCAGGCAAGGCAGAGGCATTGGCCCGCCGACTGGGCGGTGTTGGGCCATGCAGGGTTTATTCGGTAGACAGCAATGACCCTGCCGGGTTTGATGTGGTCGTGAACGCCACCCCCCTGGGCCTGAAGCTGTCTGATGCCATGCCGTGCGACGTGGCGCGCATGGACGCCGGCGCAGCCTTTGTAGACATCCTGATGAAGAACCAGCCCACACCGGCCGTGCGCGCCGCGCGCTCACGCGGGCTGGTGGCGCACCCGGGCTTCGAGATGATGATCCAGCAGGCCCACCTGTACCTAGAGTTTTTTGGCCTTCCCCACGCTGCGCAGCAAGTGCAGCGCGACGCCGGCTTTATCCGCCAGCACATTTACCCCGCCGAGCTGGCGCAAGACCTGCAATTTTTTCTGTAGACGCCCCCTTCACCTTTTACAAACCACCCTGAAACTACCTGAGGAGACTCTTTCATGCAAAAACGATTCACTATTAAATTTATAGCTGCTTGTGCCTTGTTGGCGGGGGCTAGCACCTCTTTTTCACAGGAAACCATCAAGATTGCCAATATTGTGGAGCTGTCTGGCGGCGGCGCATCGGCCGGCACCAATTTCAAGAACGGCGTTGAACTCGCCGTGAAAGAAATCAACGCGGCGGGCGGCATTCTGGGCAAGAAAATCCAGACCATCACCTCAGACACGCAAAGTAACCCAGGCGTGGCCAAAGGCTTGACGCAAAAGGCGGTCGACGACAACGTGTTTGCCATCTTTGGCCCGGTGTTCTCGGGCTCGATCATGGTCAGCATGGCCGAGTCGCGCCGCGCCGAAGTGCCGAACTTCACCGGCGGCGAGGCGGCCAGCATCACCGAGCAGGGCAATCCATACGTGTTTCGCACCAGCTTCACTCAGGCCACCGCCATGCCCAAGGTGGCGCGCTACATCAGCGACCAGGCCAAGCTCAAGACTCTTGCCATCATTTATGTAAACAATGACTTCGGCAAGGGTGGCCTGGACATGTTGAAAAAGGCGCTGGCCAACTCCAGCACCAAGGTGGTCGCCGAGGTTTCCACCGATGCAGGCCAGGTAGACTTTTCAGCCGCAGTTCTCAAAGCCAAGCAAAGCAATGCTGACGGCGTATTCGCCTATTCCAACGAAGAAGAGTCTGCCCGCATCCTGCGAGAGTTGCGCAAGCAGGGCTGGACCAAGCCCATCATTGGCGAGACTACGCTGACTGGCCAGAAAGTGATTGAACTCGCGGGCGAAGCTGCCAACGGTGCCGTCGCTCACGTCGGCCTGACAGTGGATGCACCGCTGCCCGCCGTTCGTGCCTTCCGCGCCAAGTTTGAGAAGGAATACAAATACATCTCTGACCACAACGGCATGAAAGGCTACGCCGGCATCTACACGCTGAAAGCAGCCATTGACAAGGTGGGCAAGCTCGACCGCAAGGCCGTGGCGGCTGCCATGCATGGCCTGAAGGTGACCACGGCCAAGGAGCCAGGCATCTTGATGGATGTGAGCTTTGACAACAATGGTGATCTGGACCGCGAGAGCTTTCTGGTGGAAGTGAAAAACGGCAAGCAGGAAGTGGTGGCCACGCTGCCCCCGCTGGGTGGTGCGGCGGTTGCGGCACCTGCCAAGAAGTAATCCAGTCTGAGCTAGCGCGCAACACCACACCAGCGGCAGGGCAGCACGCCTCGCCTCTGGCTCGATTCAACGCACCACGGACATCACCATGACCGACTTCCTTCAACTCTTCTTCAGTGGCATGGCCACGGGGGCCATCTACGGCCTGGCCGCACTGGGGTTCACCCTGCTGTGGCAGGCCAGCGGCACCATCAACTTTGCGCAGGGCGAATTTGTCATGCTGCCCGCGTTCATGATGCTGGCCTTCATGTCGTTTGGCGCACCGCTGGCCGTGAGCTTTGTGTTCTCGGTCGTGCTGGCGGTGATCGTGCTGGGCTGGATTTTCAAGCGGGGCATTGTGGATCCGCTGTTCAAGTTCGGCATGATGCCCATCGTGGTGGCCACCATCGGCTTGAGTATTGCCATGCGCAACGGCGTCAAGGCCGGTTACAGCGCAGAAGCACACCCCTTTCCCAGCCTGTTTGCCGACAAGCTGTACAACATTGCCGGGGTCACCGTGACCCTGTCCGACGTGGGCACGTTTTTGCTGGCCCTGGCCCTGGTGTTTGCCACCCAGGCCTTTATGACCAAGACGGTGACAGGCCGTGCCATGCAGGCGGTGGCGCAAAACACCGAGAGCGCCTCGGTGCTGGGCATCAACGTGCCGCGCATGATCTTCTACGCGTTTGCCATCAACGCCGTGCTGGCCGTGGCCGCCGCGCTGCTGGTCACGCCCACCTACCTGGCCAAGTTTGACATGGGTGAGTCGCTGGGCAACAAGGCTTTCTTCGCGGCCATCATTGGCGGCTTCAACAACTCACGCGGTGCGCTGCTGGGCGGGCTGATCGTGGGCGTGTGCGAGAACCTCGCCGCAGCGTACATCTCACCTGCCTACAAAGATGCGGTGGCTCTGGTGATTTTCATGATCGTGATTCTGTTCAAGCCGCAAGGCCTGCTGGGCAAAAAAGAAGAACGCAAGGTCTGATATGAAAAAGCTCAATATTTCGCTGATGGTGGTGATTGCCATTCTGATGCTGGCAGTGCCCCAGTTCCTCAAGAACTATGGCATCTACCTGCTGACCTACTGGTTGATCTTCATCATTGCCACCATGGGCCTGAACCTTACCGTGGGCTACGCTGGCCAGAAGTCACTGGGGCACGCTGCGTTCTTCGGCATTGGGGCCTACACCGTGGCCATCATGATGAAGGCGGGCATCAGCTTCTGGCTGGGCTTGCCGGCTGCGGCGCTGATCTGCTTTGTGGTGGGCATCATCCTGGGCTTTCCGGCCCTGCGGGTGCAAACCATTTACCTGGCATTTGCCACGCTGGGTTTCAACACCGCCATCTGGCTGGTGATGCGCAATGAGGAATGGTTGACCGGGGGCACCTTCGGCATCAACAACATTGCCCGCCCCGAGCTGTTTGGCCTGTCGCTCGACAAGAACCTGCCTTACTACTACTTCACGCTGGGTGTGACGATCATCATGGCGCTGCTGCTGCTGGGCCTGTTGCGCTCCCCCTGGGGCAAGGCCTTTACGGCCCTGCGTGACAACCCCATCCGTGCCGAAAGCCTGGGCGTGGACACCCGCAACTACACGCTGCTGAGCTTTGCGATTGGTGCCGTCTATGCCGGTGTGGCCGGTGCGTTGCTGGCAAGCCAGGTGCAGTTCATCGAGCCGGCGCAGTTCACGGTGGGCACGTCCATCATGATGTACCTGATGGTGGTGGTGGGGGGCCCCGGCTACTTTCTGGGCCCCGTGCTGGGTGCGGCGGTGGGCGTGATCATGCCCGAATGGCTGCGCGATGTGCCCAAGGCGTCTGACTGGTACCTGCCGATATTCGGTGTGTCTGTGGTCTTGCTGATGATCTGGCTGCCTGATGGCTTGCTGAGCATTCCTGACCGCCTGAAGGCCAAAAGACAAGCGCGGCTCGACTCGGCAGCACGTGCTGCTGCCGGGCAATCGGCTGTGACGAACAAGGGAGCCAAGGCATGAACCAGCCTCAACATCATGACCGCCCCGCTGGCCTGCCCCTGCTGCAGGTCACCGGTCTCAAGAAAGCTTACGGTGCCATTCAGGCTGTGGGTGGCGTGAGCTTTCAGGTGCAACCCGGTGAGATTTTTGGCGTGATCGGGCCCAATGGCTCGGGCAAGACCACGCTGTTCAACAGCATGCTGGGCCAGATCAAGCCTGATGCCGGCAAGATCGAACTCAACGGCGAAGACGTCACCACCTGTGGTCCGCTGGAGCTCAACCGGCGCGGTGTGGGCCGCACGTTCCAGACGCTGCAGGTGTTTGGCAAGATGACGGTGCGTGACAACCTCATCGTAGCCGCGCAGGAGCATTCAGGCTCCATGTTCAGCCGCATGTTTGCACCGGGTGACTCGGGTCTGGGTGCCAAGGCCGACGCGCTGATTGACCAGTTCCGCATTCGCCACGTGGCCGACAAGAAAGCGGGTGAGCTGTCTTACGGCCAGCAGAAGCTGGTGGACATTGCCATGGCCTTCATGAGCGAGCCCGACCTGGTGCTGCTGGACGAGCCCTGTGCAGGTGTGAACCCCAGCCTGGTGGGCGGCATCAGCACGCTGCTCAAGGAGCTCAACCGCAACCCGAAGTTTGGCAAAAAGAGCTCCTTTGTGGTGATTGAGCACAACATGGACTTTGTGATGGACCTGTGCCACCGCATCATGGTGATGGTGGAAGGCCAGGTGATGGCCATTGGCACACCCGCTGAAATACGCGGGAACAAGCAAGTCCTTGATGCTTATTTGGGGAGTTAACAATGCACAAAACCGAAATGACAAACGCCGCAGCGACGGGCCGCCCCGAGCAAGGCACGGCCCCCTCGGGGGGCAGCGCAGCACACGCAGTGGTAAGCGTGGGGGCAACATCCACTTGTATTGAATTCGTGGACGTGGTGGCAGGCTACAAAGACTTCATGATCCTGAACAACCTGTCGTTCAAGGCCAAACGCGGCACCATCACGCTGCTGCTGGGGCCCAATGGCGCGGGCAAATCGACGGTGCTCAAAACCTTGTTCGGCCTGCTCAAACCCCGCCAGGGCACTATCAAGCTCGATGGTGAAGTGATCAACGGGGCCAGCCAGAAAGAGCTGCTGGCCAAGGGCATTGCCTTTGTGCCGCAGGGCCGCAACCTGTTTGGCCAACTCACGGTGTACCAGAACCTGGAGCTGGGCGGCATCACGCTGGGCATGAAGACCACGCACGAGCGCATCCCCGAAGTGCTGGAGTTTTTCCCGCGCGTGAAAGAGCGCATGAACTCCATGGCCTCGGCCTTGTCGGGCGGTGAGCAAAAACAGCTGGAGATTGGCCGCGCCCTGTTGTTGCGCCCCAAAGTCATCCTGATTGACGAGCCATCG
>JANOAP010000676.1:0-1550 GCA_031411175.1 Rhodoferax sp.
GGCTGCTCGCTGCCTCCCAGATCCGCACGGCCACCGGCGCTTTCGGTTTGCACCTGGCGCAACTGGCGTGACACATCGGCGGCGGTTGCACCCAGCGACTGCAGCTTCAGCGGGTCCAGCGCCACTTCCACCTGGCGGCTCACACCGCCCACGCGGGCTACCGAACCCACACCGCGCACGCCAAGCAAGGAGCGGGCAACGGTGTTGTCCACAAACCAGCTCAGGGCTTCATCGTCCATCTGGCTGGAGCGAATGGTGAACGCCAGAATGGGCGCACCCGACAGGTTCATCTTGGCGACGATGGGGTCGCGCACATCGCTGGGCAAGTCGCTGCGCACGCCTTGCACGGCGCTGCGCACATCGTCCACGGCTTCTTGTGTGGACTTTTCCAGGCGGAACTCGGCGGTGATAGTCACCATGCCGTCGGACACATTGGTGTAGATGTTTTTCAGGCCCTGCAGTGGCGCAATGGCGTTTTCCAGCTTGCGGGCCACTTCGGTTTCCAGCTGGGCTGGTGCCGCACCGGGCAGGCTGGCAGACACGCTCACCGTGGGCAGTTCCAGATCCGGAAAGTTCTGCACCTTCATGGCTTTGAACGACAGAATACCGGCCAGCGTCAGCAGCACAAACAGCATGACAGAGGGAATCGGGTTTTTGATGGACCAGGCGGAGAAGTTCATATCAGATGGCCCCCTCGGGGGGCAGCGACACACAGAGTGAGGAGCGTGGGGGTTGCATTTCGTAGCTCCTTATTTGCTAGCTGCTGGTGCTTTACCGGCGGGCGCTGTGGTTTGATTTGGCTTGACATCATCAGTCACACGCACCAGATCACCACTGTTCAGAAACCCCGCACCACTGGCCACCAGACGGGCATCGGCAGGCACACCGGTGACCTCCACACGGTCGGCCGAGCGGCGACCGGTTTGCACCTTGACCTGGGTGACGCGGCTGTCCGTGCCCACGGTATAGACGTAGCTGAAGCCATCACGGATCAACACGGCCGTTTGTGGCACGGTCAAGGCGGCGGTATTGCCCAACTCGAACTCGCCTCTTGCATACATACCAGCCTTGACCAGCGAAGCGGTGCCAGGTGTTGCAGGCAAATCCACATACACCAGTGCCGCGCGGGTTTGTGTGTCCACGGTGGGGGCCACCATACGAACCTTGCCTTTGATTTGTGTTCCATTGGCCGCGGTGACGGTAGCCACCGTGCCCGCAGTGATGCGGCCCAGCTCGGCTGAGGTAACCTCGGCACGCCACTCCAGCCGCCCCTGGCGGATCAGGCGAAACAGCTCCATGCCGCCGCCCGGCACGGCACCCAGCGTGGCGGTGCGGGCCGAGATGATGCCGCTGTCAGAGGCCAGCACCTGGGTGTTTTTCAGGCGTTGTTGTTGCACGGCCAGCAGGGCCTTGGAAGATTCAACACGTGCTTTGGCCGTCTGCTCCGACGTGAGGTACTGGTTGATCTGCTGGACGCTCAAAGCCCCTGAGCTTTGCAGCGTGCGGGCGCGTTCGGCGTTGCCTGCGGCGTCCGATGCGTTGGCTTCGGC
>JANOAP010000677.1:0-6138 GCA_031411175.1 Rhodoferax sp.
CCCTGTCCCACGGCAAGCAGGCCGAGGTGTTGGTGTTCGACCTGGCCGCCTGAGCTTTCTATTTTCTTTTTCTTTCCTCACTTTTATAAAGGACTTTTTCCCCATGTTTGCTTCTCTTCAAAACCCTCTCACCCTGGTTGGCCGTGTTCTGCTGGCACTCTTGTTTTTGCCAGCGGGCATTAGCAAAATTGGCGGGTTTGCGGGCACCGTGGGCTATATCGCCTCCAAAGGGTTACCACTGCCGTCGCTGGGCGCCGTGATTGCTATCGTGGTTGAGGTGGTGGGTGGGCTCGCGCTGATCGCCGGTTTTGGCACGCGCTGGGCGGCATTGGCACTGGCCGGTTTCACGCTGGTGGCCACGTTTGTGTTCCACAATTTTTGGGGCGTACCGGCTGACCAGGCGATGATGCAGCAATTGATGTTCTTCAAGAACATTGCCGTCGTTGGCGGCCTGCTGGTGCTGGCAGCCCATGGTGCCGGTGCCTGGAGCCTGGATGCCAAACGCGGTGCCTGATTCTTTCCACTCCCTTATCGTTTATTCCGGAAGCCTGATGTCCAGGTTTCTTCCCCCCGCCTCATTCAAGGAGAATTGAAATGGCAAAAGTAGCAGTTGTATATCACTCAGGTTATGGTCACACCCAGCGCGTGGCTGAGTTTGTCTCCCAAGGCGCCGGTGCCGAACTGGTGACCATTGACGCCAATGGCGATTTGACCGAAGCCCAGTGGGCCACATTGGATGCAGCCGATGCCATCATTTTCGGCAGCCCCACTTACATGGGCATGGCCAGCTGGCAGTTCAAGAAATTTGCCGATGCCACCAGCAAAAAGTGGTTCACCAGTGCCTGGAAAGACAAAGTAGCCGGTGGCTTCACCTGCTCGGCCAGCCCCAGTGGCGACAAGCTGTCCACCATCCAGTATTTCATCACC
The DNA here is from genome assembly GCA_031411175.1 of Rhodoferax sp. GTDB lineage: Bacteria > Pseudomonadota > Gammaproteobacteria > Burkholderiales > Burkholderiaceae_C > JANYCG01. The sequence goes on from JANOAP010000677.1 coordinate 928, forward strand.
CTGGCGATGCAGCAGGGCATGATCTGGGTCGGCCAGCCCGCCCTGAACAACGGCACCATCAACCGCATTGGTTCCAACTCGGGCGTGATGGCCCAGGTTGGTCCGCAAGACCCGGCCAGCGCCATTCCTCAGGGCGACCTGGACACCGCTGCTGCCTTCGGCAAGCGGGTGACCGAAGTCGCAACGAAGCTTCGGGGCTGATCAGTACCTTCTCAGACGCGCATGACAGCGTGGCTGAAAGCAAAAAGCCCCTCAAAGAGGGGCTTTTTTTTGGCTCGAACGCGCAACCCAACGATGCAGGCACGCGAGACTATTATTTTTTGGTTTTTACTTGACGTTTTGCAGGTGCTTGTGCAACGACTTCTGCTTGCACCTCCGTCAAGCCCGAGCGGACATAGCCAAGTTGGCCGGCTGCTGCGCGCGACAAGTCAAAAACACGACCAGGCGTGGTAGGGCCGCGATCATTCACGCGCACCACAACACTTCGCTTGTTCTTCGTGTTTGTGATTTTGACCCGTGTTCCGAAAGGCAGCGTGTTGTGGGCAGCTGTCATGGCCGAGTTGTCAAAGCGCTGACCGCTCGCTGTCTTGCGGCCATTCAGGCGGTTGCTGTAATAGGCAGCAATGCCCGCCAACTGATGCTCACCCGTTGATGCCGCAGCAACTGCTGCGGGCTTGGCCTCCGAGGATGGCGTAGCGGATGCCGAGGTTGCGGGGGCTTGTGCCATCGCACTGGCCGACCACAGAAACGCAGCGGCAATGGAGGCAAGGCGAAATGTTTTTTTCATGGTGTGCAACTCGGTTGGGAAAATCCAAGTCTATTCCCGAGCCCGCACGGATGGCCCCCTGCAAACCGTAAAGTTCTGTCAGTCAGCGAGAGAACGCGACGGGAAAGTCTGAAATGCCTTGCGGCACGATGGTCACAGGCGACTGGCTGCCGCGGGTGAGTGACTTCACGCGTTCGGAAACGTAGAGGTCCAGCATCTTGTGGGTGACCCGGCCGGTGCGGCCAACGTCGGCCTTGCCGCTCATGCCTTCAATCACGGCCTTGGTGAAGGCGCCATTGCCCCACTCCGGTGACTCTTGGGCAAATTGCCGACCGGTAGAGGCCGCAAACACGATGACGCCGTTTTCAGCGCTGGAGAGTTCGTTGACCACGGCCGTCAGGTCATTGGCAATGGCACGTCGGCCCGTGCCCAGCACGTTGCCAGAGTGGCAGGTGTCCACAAAAAACAAAGCTTTGCCGGGCAGTGCAGCCAGCGTGTTCTTGATCTCGGTGAAGATCACACCGGTGCGTTTGAGCCGGTCAGGGTCGGTGTCCTGCGGCAGGTAGTAATACACGCCATCTGCGTCGTTCACGCCGTGGCCGGCCATGAACACCACGCCCACGTCGCGCGCCGTCATCTCACGGCGTATCCATTCAAGGCCGTCCAGGATGTCGTCGCGTTTGGCCCCGGCGTCGGTCAGCAGCCTGACCTCTACCTTGCGATACAGCTGGTTCTCCTGCAGCTTGAAAACCCTTGCGAAATCCGTAGCGTCCTTGGAGGCGAACTCAAGCTGGATGTTGGCGTTCTGGTATTTGCTGACGCCCACGGCAAGCACGTAGAGCGCGGGCCTGAGGTCGTTGACCGCAGCGGGTGCCGGGGTGGCCACGTTGGTCGGGGCGGGGCCAGCCGGGGCAGGTCGTGTGGCTGGGTTACCTGCGCTGCTGTCACGTGCCCCGGTCCATTTCAGGCGCACTACGGCGGGTGTTGAATAACCATTGCGGTTGTCGGCAAACACCATCAGCTCGGCGTCCTCGGCGGGCAGGGTAATGCGCTGCTCATAACGCACCGGTGCCAGCTCTTGCCGTGCTGCCGCTTCAATCACCAGAATCCGCGAGGTCGGCCAGGCACTGGCCTGGGCCAGCGGCAGTTCGAAAATCTGCCCGTTGAGCCGCGCCTTCAGGCTCTGGGCCGGCGCACCGGTCGGCGCGCGGATCGAAATGCTCAGGGTGACCTCGCGGCTGGAAAATGTGTCGCCATCCCGGGGCGAAAGCACGGTCACCACGGGCGGCGTCTTCTGTTCGATATTCAGGGTAGGTGCAGGTACGGACGGGGTGGGTGGGATTGCCGACGGGGGTGCAGTTTGAGGTGCAGGTTGCGCTACGGGTCGCGATGGCGCAGGCAATTCGGGCACCGCCGCGTTGGCTTGGGATACCAGGCGCAAGGCCGCGTCAAAGTCGGCCGTGGTCAAAACAGCGGCCACGATGTCTGGCCGGAAATAGGTGGCCCTGAACCGCGATGCCGGGAAAAAATCAGCCGCTGCCGAGTTGCCCCGGTTCAGCTGCCAGCCAAACAGGTCTTCGCCGCCGGGGCTGGCAGCATAGTAGCCCTGCGGCGTCCACGCCACCCAACGCTTGCGGTCAGCATGGGGCAGCAGGGCCAGCATCTCCACGCCGTCCTTAGCGCGGTACCAACGGACGGTGCCGTCGCTAAAACCTGCAACCACCCAACGGCCATCGCCCGACACGTTGACCTGCCAGGTGGTGCCCGGTGCGGCGGCGCGCCACAGCGCGGTGCCATCGGCCTTCACAAAGCGCAGGTAGAAGCTGGTGCCTAAAGCCGCACCGCTGCCGTCAGGTGCCGTAGCGACCGAGATGGCCACCTCGTTGTCGGTCAGTGCAATCTGGCGTCCGTTCAGACTGGGTCGAATGCCCTCAAACCAGTCGGTTGCCGTCAGATTGCGGCTGCTGGCGGATGGTGCTGTCCATTGCGGCTGGGGTGCTGTCCAGGCTGCATTGCGCACGTCGAAACCAACGGTTTCCAGGGTGCCACTGTCACTGCGCGATGAAAAAGAAACAGCGCTGGCGTCCCTGGCGACGCGAAACCCTGTGCGCCCTTCGCGGAAATCAGTCAGCCCGCTGGGAACGGCGAAACGCGTTGAAACCATCGACGCGCTGGAGGCGATCCAGCCCCAGACCGGGTCCGCGGCAGCAAACAGCATGCGCCCATCGGCCAGCGTGCGCAGGCCCATCACGCTGTTGCTGGCCAGAGCGCTGTCTGTGGCCGCGCCTTTGCCGCCGTCAGCCCAGCGCCGCAGGCCATGGCTGCCATCGGCGCGTTTCCAGGTGCCGGCAGCCAACAGCTCGCGCCCGTCGGCGGACCAGGTCAGTGCACTCAGGCTGCCATTGGTGACACCTGCAATGCTGGGGGTGTAGGCCGGTTGCAGTGTGGTGGCCTGCAACACGGTGACGGTGGCGGTGTCCGAAAAGCTGACGGCCATGAGCTTGCCGTCAGGTGAATAGGCCACGTTGTAAGGCTGCCCGCCGCCGGCCGGTCTGGCCCGTTGCAGCAACGTCAAGCGGCGCTGGGCTACGTCGTAGAGACGCACCAGACCGTCCACGCTGGCTGTGGCGAGCTGCCTGCCATCCGGCGAGTAGCGGGTGCGGTAGACCTCACCGTCGTACTGGGCGTCACTGCCAATCTCGGTACTGGCACCGCGCCATTGAGAGCTGGTGCTGAACAGCCGGATGCCATGCTTGCCCCATAGACCAATCACCAGCGACAAGCCGTCTGGCGCAAAGGCAAGTTGCGTGATGGTGTTGGGCAACCCGGTGATGCGCTGAATCATGGCACCACTGGCGCGGTCAAACAGGTAAACGTCGTTGTCAGGTGACCAACCGCCGACCGCGATGATGGCACCGTTGGGCGTGATGGCTGACGCGAACAGCTTGCCGTCATTGCCAGGGCCAACCGGTGGCCGCAATGTCTGGGTCAGGCGCCCGCTGGACAGGTCCCACACGCGGGCAGTCTTGTCCTCCGAGGCCGTCACGGCATAGCGCCCAGCAGCATCTACATCCAGCGCGCGAATGGGCGCGTTGTGGGCGCTGGTCTCAATACGCAGAATCGGCTCTGCAGGCGGCGCAGCCGACTGGGCAGCAGCCGACCCATGCCACAGCGGCATTAACAGCATCAGCATCAGCATCAGAATCAGCATTTGCCCGGAGCTAAACCCCGGAAATCGGGCTGACATGCTGATGCGCCGCTTCAGGAGCACGGTGCGGGTTTGAACTCAATGCGCCGGTCAAGCGCGTCTGACACGTCTTCACGGCCGGTGGCCACCAGGGCCTGGCTGGAACCATAGCCCTTGGCGCTGATGCGGGTGGTGAGGTCGCGACGCTCTGCAATCAGGCGCTGGCGCACGTATTCGGCACGTTGCATTGAAATACGCTCGTTCATGGCCTCCGAACCACCGCGACCCGTGTGCGCGCCAACCTCAAGGCAAGACCCTGCCGGGGCTGCACGCGCTGATTGGATTGCCAGTTCTTTCAGCCAGCGGTCGTAGGGCGTGGCGTCCTTGGCCAGACCGGCTCCACCTTTCTGGAAGTCGAATTTGACGGCCAGGCGCTTGGCAGTCATGCCCTGTTGTGCGATCTTGCCGAAGGCTTGCATGGCAGGTTCGCGCCGACCCAGCTTCATGTTGGACAGGTAGACGCCGGTGTGGACGCGGGGCTGGTCACCCGCGGGATTGCGCAGCAGCGCGGTGAAAAGGGCGAGCGACTCCTGGTATCGCTTGGCGTTATAGGCGCGAGTGGCTTCGTCAATAGAGGCAATGGCCACCACCTTGTCGAGGTAGTCTGGGTTGATCGGGTCGCCGGCCTTGGTGCCCTGGCAGGTCTTGATGTAGCCCTCCACAATCTTGTCGTTCACCCACAGCGGCGCATCCTGAAAATAGGGCAGGGGTGTGGGGTCGATACCCGCAGTTTGCGATCGCGCAAAACCCTTGCTGACGATCCTCCCGGTCTTGAGGTCGGCCAGCGCAAAACAGACGCGGTAGGCATCGCGTTCACCCGTGCCCTTGCCCTGCAGGTTGATGGGGGTGAAAGTGCCGATGAAAACCAGTGGCAGCGCGGCCAGGTTGGCCGAGTTCAGCGGTTTGACCTGGTAGCGGGGGAAATCCGTGCCCACCAGGCTCACAAGCTGCTTCTCCATGGCGGCGGTAGCCACCGACTGAAGGCCGGTGGAGCCATCGACCAGTGGGTCAATGACGACGCTGAATTTTTGATCGGCTGGCAATTGCGCTTTGTCAAACAGGTCGCGTGCGGCCAGCACGAAGGCTTCGTTGTAGGGCAGTGCAACGGGTATGGGTGGCGGGGGGGGGCCCCCCCCCGGGTGGGCCGCGACGGGGGTTCCAGGCGGGGGGGGGGCGGGAGCAGGGTGCGGGGGGGTTT
>JANOAP010000678.1:0-12145 GCA_031411175.1 Rhodoferax sp.
CCAGGCCGACCAGCACCACCGGCCCCCAGTCCGCATCGCGCTTGGCGCCCACCACCAATTCCAGGCCACGCGGCCCCATGCCTTCAACCAGCGCGCCCTCCAGCACCAGCTCGGGGCGGTGTTGGTGGACGCTGGCGTGCAGCCGAGACCAGCCGGCGCGCAGCGCTGCTTCGTCGGCCAGACCCACGATCACGCCACCCACATCGCTCTTGTGTGGCAGGGCACTGGCCTGGGCTTTCAGCACCACCGGGTAGCCTACGTCGGCGGCAATGCTGGCTGCATCGTCGGCGCTGCGCGCCAGTGCCCCGCGCGGCACTGGCAGGCCAGCTTGCGCCAGCCAGGTTTTGCCCAGGTACTCCGCAAAAATGCCGTTGGCCGGCACGGCACCTGGCAAGGGCAGCAGTGTGGCAAGGGCCTGAGTGGCACGGGCTGCACGTTGCAGGGCCTCGCCATAGGCGGCCACGTTCGTCAAGGCGCGCAGGGCGCGGTCTGCAGAACGGAACAAGGGCACGCCGCTGGCCTGGATCGCCTCCAGAAAGAACGGCTCGACCGGGCCGGTGTCACCGGTCAGCACCAGCACCGCAGGCTTGGTGGCGCGGGCAAAGGCGGGCACGATGTGGTCTGCCTTGTCCCGCTGGGCCATCACCGGGCCGACGGGAATGGCCAACACGATGTTGCCGATGGCGGCGTCGTCCAGCATGGTGAGCAGCAGCTCGCCAATCAAGCCCGGCTGGCGCACGCCGATGGTGGTGTAGTCCAGCGGGTTTTCTGCCACGGCATAGCCGGGCAACATGGCGGTCAGCTTGTCCACCGTGGCCGAACCCAGCGCAGGCAAGTCCAGGCCCAGGTCATCCGCAAAGTCCAAAGCTATGTTTTTCATAGCCCCAGAGCCCGTCATGAAGGCGGTTCCGCCTGCAGGCGGCTGAGGGTAGCGCAGCAAAATGGCGGTGCTGTCTAGCAGTTCGTCCAGCGAGCCCACCACCACCACGGCTTCGCGCTTGAGCAGCGCGGCGGCGGTGGCATGGTCACCCGCCAGCGCGCCGGTGTGGGACTGCGCCGCCTCACGGGCTCGGGCGCTGCGGCCGGGCATCAGCAAAACGACGGGCTTGCCCGCGGCGCGGGCCTGCGCCGCCAAACGCAGAAACACTTTAGGACGGCGAATTTGTTCGACGTATACCGTGATGACCCGGGTCTGCGCATCGGCGATGTAGTGCGCCAGCACGTCCTCCACACAAACCGAGACCTCATTTCCGGTGGAGAACACCGACGTTACCGACACGCCTCGGCCCTGAAAAGCGTCGCGCAAGTTGGCCGCCATGAAGCCACTCTGGGCCACCACGCCCACACCGGGCCGCGTTTCACGGGGCCGGGCCGCCAAGGGCTCGAAAGTGACTGGCACGCCGGCCGCCAGGTTGCTGAAACCCATGCAGTTCGGCCCCACCAGCAGAATGCCCGCTTGTTGCGCGGTGCGGGCCAATTCCGCTTGGCGGGCTTGACCCTCTTCACCGGCCTCGGCGTAGCCGGAGGCGAACAACACGGCGGCATGGCAGCGGCGCGCTGCCAAGGCTTTGACTGCGTCCAGCACACCAGCCTCGGGGATGGCCAGCACCGCCAGATCCACGCCCTCAGGCAGATCAGCCACAGTTTTTACGCAGGCACGCCCATTGATCTCGTCGCTGCTGCGGCTGATGGGGTAGATCGCGCCGTCATACGCAAAGCGCTCCAGGTTGGCCAGAACGAAGCCGCCAAAAGACCGGGGATCTGCCGATGCCCCCACAACGGCGATAGACCGGGGCGCAATGACACGGCCCAAAGGCCGGATGTCGAGGGGAGCGGAGGCCTCGACCTCCTGGCGTGTCTGTGTCATTCGAAAGCGTCCTTTGTGCAAAACAGGTCTTTATTTAGAACCAGTTTTGCCATTGTGGCATACAAAATATCAATTTAAAGTATTTATATATGACAAATTAGTGTTTTTACTTAGAAACAATGACAAAACCATCCCGACAAAGTGCACCAAATCAGCCCCATTCCAGACACCGTGGTGTTCAAAAGAATTGCCCTCCCCAGGTTACCAAGCCACTTTCAGGCAGATTTCTGCCTTTTATCTGCCGAATACAGCCTGAAAGCCTAGGCGAAACTGGTCTTTTTCACCAGCAAGGTCAGCATCCTGCCGGAGAAAACCATGCACAATGACATGGCACAAGCACGAACCCATTTGCGCTTCCTCTGAAAATATATTTGGATGCCACAAAAACTATTTGGTATACTTTTGGAAAAATGATGAGCACACTCGCCGACACCCCCCTCAAAGCCACTGACGAGAACCCTGGCCTGACCGAAGAAGCGCGCCGCCGCGGCGGGCGCTCGAGCGAGATTCGGGCCACCTTGCAGGAGGAAATCGAAAGCGGCAAACTGATACCCGGCTCACCGCTGGATGAACGCGCCCTGGCTGAGCGCTTTCAGGTGTCCCGCACGCCGGTGCGTGAAGCCTTGCAGCAACTGGCAGCGCGCGATCTGGTGCGCATCGCCCCGCGCCAGGGCGTGAGCGTGGCACGGCTGTCGATCAGCCAGGTTCGAGCCATCATGGAGTCGGTGGGGGAACTTGAATCCCTGTGCGCCAAGCTGGCCGCACGCCGCGTGGACAACGAGCTGCGACAGCGGCTGGACCTTGCTATTCAGCGCTGTCAGGACAGCGCCGTGCAAGGCGACTCTGACGATTACGCCCTGGCCAACACCTTTTTCCACGAAACCATCTACCAGGGCAGCCGCAACCCCTATCTGGCCGACCTGGTTCGCAATGCCCGGCGCCATATCCGCCGCTACCGCATCCATGACTTCCGCACCAAGGCCCAGATCAGCAAGTCGCTGCAAGACCACCTGAAGGTTGCCCGCGCCATCCAGGAAGGCGACGAAATACTGGCGGCGGGCGCAATGCTGCTGCACGTGCCTTCCGGCTCCACCGGGTTCTCTGAATTCCTGGCGCGCATGCCGATGAGCTTTTTCGACGCAGACAACCCCGATCAATAGACCACTCCACAGGAAACCCCATGGCGCATCCCCCCCGCTCGATCGACGTCCCCGGAGCCTCGCACAAGGCCCCGATACCAGCCGGTGCCCGCGTCGGCAACGTGCTGTGCTCGTCAGCGATTTCCGGCAAGGATGCCACTACAGGCCTGCTGCCTGCGGACGCCGCCGCCCAAGCGCGGCTGGCGTTCGCCAACCTGCAGACGCTGCTGTCTGCAGGGGGTGCGACGCTTTCTGATGTGGTGAAACTGACGGTGTATGTGAAGAACGACAGCGTGCGCGAGGCCATCAACGCCGAATGGCTTGCCTGCTTCCCCGATCCCCACGACCGCCCCGCGCGGCACATCCAGGTAGTTGACCTGCAGCACGGCATGTGGCTGCAACTTGAGGTCATGGCCGTCATTCAATAACCCCCACAGCGAGAAAGCAGCCCATGATCATTGATTCCCACGCCCACATCCACATGCCGCCCGAGAGCTTCCGCTTCATGGCGGAACTGGTCGGTGGCCGCGCCAACCCCTATACCCTGCCCAAGATCCCCGAGGCCTCCATCCGCAAGGTAGCGGAAGACCAGATCAAGATCATGGACGCGGTGGGCACAGACATCCAATTCATCTCGCCGCGCCCCTACCTGCAGATGCACTCGGTCAAGCCCGGCAAAGTGACCGAGCTGTGGTCGCAGCATTGCAACAACCTGATCGCCGAATTCGTCAAGCTGTTCCCGGACCGTTTCCGTGGCGTGGCCGGACTGCCCCAGTTCATGGACGAACCGGTGGAGGTGCGCGCCGTACCTGAGCTGCAGCGCTGCGTGAACGATCTGGGCTTCGTAGGCTGCCTGATCAACCCCGACCCCACCGAGGGGCTGGGCGACCCACCGGGCATGGGCGATCCATACTGGCATCCGCTGTACGAGGCCATGATCGCGTTAGATGTGCCCGGCCTGGTGCACTCGGCCAGCAGCTGCAGTGAGCGTGAGTCCTACACCCTCAAATTCCTGAACGAGGAAACCATCTCCGTTGTGTCGCTGCTGGGCGCCAAGACCTTCGACACCTACCCTGCGCTGAAGATTGTCGTCGCCCATGGCGGTGGTGCTATTCCCTACCAGATGGGGCGCTTTCGCTCGTGGAACGTGCGCAAGGGCGAAAAAGAGAGTTTTGACGAGCAGCTGAAAAAACTGTATTTCGACACCTGCAACTACAGCGTCGAAGCCATGGATTTGCTGCTGAAAGTGGCCGGCACCGACAACGTGCTGTTTGGCACCGAAAAGCCCGGCACCGGCAGCGCGCGCGACCCCCTCACCGGCCGTGACTACGACGACATGAAACCTGTGATCGAGAGCATTGCCTGGCTGACCGACGCCCAGAAGAAAAACATCTTCGAATGCAACTGCCGCCGCGTCTACCCGCGCGCTTTCCGTAAAGACGAAGACTGCTGAAGCCGCCCTGCGCCACCACTGACCTGAATCCCAAGGAAACTGCCATGCCTCTGTCTAAAGAAGACAATGAACTGCTGACCCGCGTCGAGAACGGCGCCCCAATGGGCGAGATGATCCGCCAGCACTACTGGCTGCCTGCGGTGCCGTCCGTCAAACTGGTGGCTGACGGTGCGCCGGTGCGGGTGCGTCTGCTGGGCAAAAACTTCGTCGCCTTTCGCGCCACCGATGGCAGCGTGGGCGTGCTGGACGAGCAATGCGCCCACCGCAAAGCCTCGTTGGCGCTGGGCCGCAATGAGGACAACGGCCTTCGCTGCCTCTACCACGGGTGGAAATTCAATGTGAAGGGCGAGGTGGTCGAGGCGCCCAACCATACCGGTGATCAGGCCCAGTTCTGCAAGCATGTCAAAGTGAACCGCTACACCGCAGCGGACCGCGGCGGCATTGTCTGGGTCTGGCTGGGCAAAGGTGAGCAGCCCGCCAAATTCCCAGACCTGCCGTTCATCGACCTGCCGGTGCACCAGCGCTCGGTCACCAGCGTCGAAGTGCCCACCAACTGGGTGCAGGGCGTGGAAGCCTCGATGGACTCGTCGCACGTCGGCGTACTGCACGAGTCCACCACCCAGCTCACCTCGGGCGGCGGCAACGAGCGCATGCTGATGACCAAGGCGCTGGCCCCCAAGCTGGACTTTGAAGAGCGCCCCTATGGCTACCGCTATGCCGCCCTGCGCAGCCTGCCTGATGACCAGGTGTATGCCCGGGTCAACAATTTTGTGATGCCCTGGTACGGCATGATTTGCCCGCCCGACGCCAATGGGCCCACCACCGTGTTTTTCTCCACCCCGGTGGACGACGTGACCCACCGCGCCTGGTTTGTGCACTTCAACCCGCACCGGGAGCTGGGCATGACCGTGATGTCGGCCTCGCCAGACGTCTGGAACTTCCCACCGTTGCCCCCGGGCGAGCCCAAGGACAACTGGGGCCAGAACCGCGACATCATGAAGCGCGGCCACAAAACCGGGTTCCCCCAGCACCTGGGTACCGAGGACTTCGCCATGTTCTTGAGCCAAGGCCCGCTTTGCGACCGCTCCGAAGAGCAGCTTTGCTCGGCCGATGGCGCCGTGATTCGTGTGCGCCAGCTGCTGCTGAAATCCGCCCGCGAGTTCATGGCAGGCAAGACGCCCACCTTGGCCGACAACCCTGACCTGGACTACCGCAAAGTGAAATCGGTCGGCGGGGTGTTGCCCGCCGGGGCCGACTGGCGCAGCCTGGCCGACGCCACCTGAACCGGGGGCTGCACCATGACCTTCCAACGCAGGGCCTGGCTACTGGCCATGGGCCTGGCCACAGTCGCCCCCTGGAGGCGCGCTCAAGGCAACGACAGACCCCCCATCCGCATCCTGATGGGGCTGCCACCGGGTGGCGGCACCGATTCGATTGCCCGCTACATCGCCGACCGGCTGCGTGAGCAACTGGGCCAACCCGTGATCATCGACAGCCGGGTGGGCGTGGGCGGACGGCTGGCCGCTGACGTTTTGATGACAGCCGCACCCGACGGGCTGACTTACATGATCGCCCCGAACGCCACACCCACCTTTCAGACCCTGGTGTTTGGCCCCCAGCTCAAATGGAATATCTGGCGCGATTTCGCCCCCGTCGCAGGCCTGGTGTCGTACCCACTGGGCATGGCCGTCAGCACCGAGCTGGGTGTGAGCAACGCGCGGGAGTTCGTGCAATGGGCCAAAGCCAACCCGCTGAAGGCCAGCTTTGGCACGCCGGGGCTGGGCGGGCAAAACCACTTCCTGGGTATCCAGTTCGCCAAGCTGGCGGGTATCGACCTCCCTGTCACACCTTACAAAGGCACGCCCCCGTTGATCACTGATCTGCTGGGCGGCCATGTGCCCTCGGCCATCACGCTGATGGATGAGCTGATCAAGCACCAACGCAGTGGCAAGCTGCGCATTCTGGGCATCTTCAGCGACAAACGCTCGGAGCTGATGCCGGACATCCCCACTTTTGCAGAGCAGGGGTTCAAGGTGTCTTCGGGTGACGGCTGGACGGCCATGTGGGCACCTGCCAAAACACCACAGGTCGAGCTCAGCCGCATGCAACAGGCGCTGCAGAAGATTCTGGCCACACCCCAGGTGCGCGACTACCTGATGACCCGCCTGGCGGTGGAGCCGCACTACCGCGGCGCCGCTGAGATGGCCCAGGCCCAGCGCGACGAGATGGCAACGTGGGAGCCCATCATCAAGGCCTCCGGATTCAAGCCGGACTGATCTGGCCAAGGACTGCCCCATGCTGAGTGAAGACAAGAACCGTCAACTGACCCAGGTCGGCCCCGGCACCCCCATGGGCGAGGTGCTGCGCCGCCACTGGCACCCGGTGGCAGGCATCGATGAGCTGGAACGTAACGCCGTCAAAGCCGTGCGATTGATGGGCGAAGACCTGGTGCTGTTCAAGGATTTGAGCGGCGACTACGGCCTGGTGGACCGCCACTGCGCGCACCGGCGTGCCGATTTGTCCTATGGCTATGTGGAAGACCATGGGCTGCGCTGCAATTACCACGGCTGGCAATACGATGCCCAGGGGCAGTGCGTGCAGCAACCATTTGACGAGCAGGTGGATCCGCAGGCACGGCTCAAATGCAAGGCCCGCATCAAGGCCTACCTGGTGCGGCCCAAGGCCGGCATGCTGTGGGCCTACCTGGGGCCACTGCCCGCGCCGGAGTTGCCGGACTGGGAGCCCTACAGCTGGGCCAACGGCTTTGTGCAAGTGGTGTTTTCCGACGTGCCCTGCAACTGGCTGCAGACCCAGGAAAACTCCATCGACCCGGTGCACTTCGAGTGGATGCACGCCAACTGGAGCCGCCGCCTGCGCGGCCACACCGGTGGCTATGCCCCCAAGCACCTGAAGCTGGACTTTGAAGAGTTTGAACATGGCTTTCTGTACAAGCGCATCAGCGAAGACACCAGCGACCAGCACCCGCTGTGGACCATAGGCAGCGTTTGCCTGTGGCCCAACGGCTTCTTCCTGGGCGACCATTTTGAGTGGCGCGTGCCGGTGGATGACGAGAATACGCTGAGCGTGACCTGGTCTTTCATCCGCGTTCCGCGTGAACGCGAGCCTTACGTTCAGACCCACATTCCCAGCTGGGTCAGCCCCATCAAGGACGCCCAGACCGGGCGCTGGATCACCAGCCATGTGATCAACCAGGACATCGTGGCCTGGGTCGGCCAGGGCCGCATCGCCGACCGCAGCCGTGAGACCCTTGGCGCCAGTGACCGGGGCATTGCGATGATCCGGCGGCGCTACTTTGACGACATCGCGGCCGTGCAGGCGGGGCAGGACCCCAAGGGCGTGCTACGCAACCCGGCCAAAAACAACAAGGTGTTTCTGCTCAGCGACTCGCGGGACTTTTTCAAAAACAGCCTGCCCCTGGCGGACTACCGCCGCCACCCGAAGTGGAACCGCCTGCTGAGCCATTTCCTATTTCACACTGGCCAGCCCGAGGCCGTCCAGCAGGCCCATGAGGCGGCCATTGGCGTGGCCATCCGGCCTATGGACGTGATCGATCTTTGACATTCCCCCTCTGCGAGTACCCCCGTGAACAGCACCGACACCCTCCAGGTCCGCGTGAAGGCCATCACCTACGAAGCCGAGGGCATCCTCAGCTTTGAACTGGTGCCACTGCCCCCGCGCCAAACCCTGCCCGTCTTCACCGCAGGCGCGCACATCGACCTGCACCTGCAGAACGGGCTGATCCGCAGCTACTCGCTGCTTAACAAGCCTGGCGAACAGCACCGCTACCAGATCGGCGTCAACAAGGATGCCCACAGCCGAGGCGGCTCGCGCTACGTGCATGAGGCCTTGCGCGCAGGCAGCGTGCTGAGCATCAGCGCCCCCCGCAACAACTTCCCACTGGACGACAGCGCGCCCCACCAGGTCTTCATTGCTGGCGGGATTGGTGTCACCCCGATGCTGGGCATGATCGAACAGTGCATCGCCGTGGGCCGCACCTGGACGCTTTTTTACAGCGCCAGAACCCGCGAGTCCGCATCTTTCCTGGACAAGCTGCTCTCATTTTCAGAGAAGAGCGGCGGCAAGCTCGTGCTGAACTTCGACCAAGAGCCCGGCGGCAAGCTGTTGGACCTGGACGCCATCGTGAAAGCGCTGCCCACCGATGCCTCCGCTGAGGCCCATATTTACTGCTGTGGCCCGTTGCCGATGCTGGAGGCCTTCGAGAAAGCCACCGCCAGCCTGCCTCCGCACCGCGTGCACCGCGAGTACTTTGCCGCCAAGGAGGCTGCGGCCAAAGACGGGGGCTACACGGTGGAACTGGCTCGCTCGGGCAGAAGCGTGACGGTGCTGGCGGGTCATTCGATCCTGGACAGCCTGCTGGCCATCGGCATTGATCCGCCCTACTCCTGCGGTGAAGGCATTTGTGGCACCTGCGAAGTCAAGGTGTTGGCGGGCACGCCCGACCACCGGGACCTGGTGCTGAGCAGTGAAGAGCACGCCGCCAACGACCGCATGATGATTTGCTGCTCTGGCGCCAAGAGCGACAAGCTGGTGCTGGACTTGTAAACGCCGATCTTCCTTTTTACCCCCTCTACCGAGACATGCCCATGACTGAACCCCTGGTGACCTACCAACTGGACGGCGCGATAGCGCTGATCGGCCTGAACCGCCCTGACAAACGAAACGCTATCAACGACGCCTTGGTGGTTGAACTGCGCGAAGCCGTGTTGCGCGCGCATGTTGAAGCCAACGTGGCCGTACTGTTCGGGCATGGCAGCAATTTTTGCGCTGGCCTGGACCTGGCGGAAGCACTGGCCCGCGCCACCGGAAAGATCACGCCGCCACCCAAACGCCGCCGCCACAACTGGCATGAGGTGTTCGACCAGATCGCCCGTGGGCCGATTCCCTTTGTCTCGGCCCTGCACGGTGCGGTGGTCGGCGGCGGGCTGGAGCTGGCCACAGCCACACATCTGCGCGTGGGCGATGAAAGCGCCCTTTTTGGCCTGCCCGAAGGCCAGCGGGGCATCTTTGTGGGTGGCGGTGGCACCGTGCGCATCCAGCGCGTGGTAGGCACCACGGTGATGATGGACATGATGCTCACCGGTCGCCTCCTGAACGCCACCGAGGGCCTGCAGGAGCACATCGTGCGTTACGTGGTTCCTGCCGGTGAAGCCCTTGCCAAAGCGAAGGAACTGGCCTACCGCGTGGCCGAAAACAGCGTCGAGACCAACTGGATGATCATCAATGTGTTGCCTCGCATCCAGGACATGTCACACGACGACGGCCTGTTCGTCGAGCAACTCAATTCCGCCCGCGCCCGTCCACCCGAAGCAGAACAGCGCCTGCGCGAGTTCGTCAGTGGCAAAGCCAAGAAACTACAAGACAACCAGGCCTGACCCATTGAATGAAAAACAAATGAGCACCATCGACCTGTTCACCGTCACCGACGAAGAGCGCGAACGCGCTGCCATCCACGCCAAGCGCGCGGCAGTCGAGGCTGCCACTATTCCCGGCATCCCTGCCGATACGCCTTTACGCCCTGTTGACACGGTGGCGGTGATCGGGGCGGGCACCATGGGCGGCGGCATTGCCATGTCGCTGGCAGGCATCGGTATACCAGTCACGCTGATCGACTCCAGCGCTGACGGCCTGGCCCGCGGTATGCAGCGCGTCAAGGACAACTATGCGGGCTCCGTCTCACGGGGCAAGCTCGCGCAGGATGCGATGGACCAGCGCATGGCACTCATTGCCGGTTCGCTGCACATGGCGGACGTGAAAGGCGCGGACATGGTGATAGAGGCGGTGTTCGAAGACATGGGCTTGAAGCAGGATATCTTTCGTCAGCTTGACTCCCTGGCCAAGCCCGGTACCATCCTGGCCACTAACACATCGGGCCTCGACGTGGACCAGATCGCTGCCGTGACAGGGCGGCCGCAGGATGTGGTCGGCGCCCATTTTTTCAGCCCAGCCCACGTGATGAAGCTGCTGGAAGTGGTGCGTGGCGCCAAGACCGCACCGGATGTGATCGCCACCCTGATGGATCTGGGTCGGCGAATGGGAAAAATTGCCGTCCTGGCGCGCATCTACCCCGGCTTCATTGGCAATGCACTGTTCCGCAACTACACGCGGGAAGCCCATTTCCTGGTAGAAGACGGCGCACTGCCCCATGAAGTAGACGCTGCGCTGAGGAAGTTTGGCTACGCCATGGGCATCTTCGCCGTGCACGACATGGCCGGCAACGATGTCGGCTACCAGACGCGCAAGGCGCAGATGACCACACGACCCACAGACAGGCGCTGGAACGACCTGATTCTGAAACTGTGCGACCTGGGGCGCCTGGGCCAGAAAAGTGGCAAGGGCTGGTATCGCTACGACAAAGGAGACCGTACCCCTCAGCGGGACTCCGAGGTTGAACAGTTCATCGCAGAGGAATCGGCACGCATGGGTATCGCGCGGCGCAGCCTGCCAGAAGACGAGATCGTCAAACGCTGCCTCTATGGAATGATCAATGAAGGTGCCAAACTGCTGGAGCAAGGCATTGCGCTGCGACCTGGTGACATTGACATCACTTACCTGACAGGCTACGGTTTCCCGGCCCACCATGGCGGCCCAATGTACCTGGCTGACCGCATCGGGCTGAGTGACGTGCTGGCTGACATCCGGCGCCTGCACACCCAGTATGGCTACTGGTGGCAGCCCGCACCCCTGCTGGAAAAACTGGTACGGGAAGGCAAGCGCTTTGCCGACCTGCAGCCCGCCGCCTGAACTCTACTGAGCGACAACCTCATGGATCTCGGCATTCAAGGCAGGAAGGCCATCGTTTGCGCCTCGTCGCAAGGTTTGGGTTATGCCTGCGCGCTGGCGCTGGCACAGGAGGGCTGCATGGTTTTCATCAATGGCCGCAATCCCGACCGGCTGGCTCTGGCAGCAGAATCTCTGCGGCACGATACAGGGGCCAGCATCAGGGCAGTGCAAGCCGACCTGAACACCGAGGCTGGACGGACCGCGCTGCTTGCCGCCTGCCCGGCCCCGGACATTCTGGTCAACAACAACGCAGGACCCCCGCCCGGACAACTGTCTGACTGGGACCATGCCACCTGGATCGGCGCTCTAGAAAGCAATCTGCTGGCCGCTGCGTTGCTGATGCGGGATGTAATTCCCGGGATGCGTCAACGAAAGTTCGGACGCATCGTCAATATCACCTCGGCCATGGTCAAGTCGCCCCATGCGGCGATGGGCTTGTCCACCGCCGCCCGGGCCGGCCTCACTGCGCTGTCCAAAGCGCTTTCGCGCGAGGCCATCATTGACAACGTGACAATCAACAATTTGTTGCCAGAGCGCTTTGATACGCCGCGCCAAGAGTTCATGGCACAGCGATTGATGCGCGAGAAAGCCATCAGCCGCGAAGAGGCGCGTAGCCAGATTGCCGACACCTTGCCGGCCAAACGTCTTGGCGAGCCTTCCGAATTTGGCGCGGCCTGCGCTTACCTGTGCAGCGCCAAGTCCGGTTTCATGACCGGCCAGAACCTGCAACTGGACGGCGGTGCCTATTGGGGATTGACCTGAACAGGACTTGCACCCAATTTTCGAAAATCTTCAGAGAAAGTAGCCATAGTATTTTCCAATCCAGGTATGAGCCTGAAGGGCAGTCCGGTCTTTAACTTATTC
>JANOAP010000679.1:0-3140 GCA_031411175.1 Rhodoferax sp.
ACTCCGTGCGCCCTGTGGCCAATTTGAAAACCAAAGCGGGTAGAAAGTCACGGCCTAGAATTTAGCCCTATGACAAAGATATTGATGGTTTGCATGGGAAACATTTGCCGGTCACCCATGGCGGAGGTTGTCGCGCGCCAGATGGCGGCTAGCACGGGCCTGTCGGACAAGGTGACATTTGCGTCGGCGGGCACGCATGCCAGTCACGGAGGCGAGAGGCCGGACCCAAGAGCCATTGCAACACTGATTCGGCGTGACTACAAGGTAGGCAAGACGCGCTCCAGAAAAGTGTTACTTGCCGACTTTCAGAATTTTGATGTCATTCTTGCCATGGACAACGCCAACCTGGCTGAGTTGCATCGCATCTGCCCGCCGGAACACGCCCACAAGCTGGCGTTGTTCCTGGCTGATGTCGACGGCTTGGCTCAGTCCGAGGTTCCAGATCCATATTTTGGTAGCACGCAAGGGTTTGAGCGCGTCATGGATCTGTGTGAGACTGGTGCCCGAGCATTGATAAAACGCCTGGGGTAACCCAAAGAACAACGAAAAAAGGTCCGCAATGAATTTACCTTCAGCCATCAACCAGTGGCAAACGCTGCTTGGCGAGTCAAGTGTATTGCTGGGGGATGCCGTCGAAAAGGCTTACTACAGCGACACCACGGGCGCGAAGAGGCAAGTGCCCGCCGCGTTGAAGATTGTTGATGGCGCCTACCTGCCCGAGGTCATGCGAATAGCCAGCGCCAACCGGGTCCCGGTTTATCCCATCAGCACGGGTAAAAACTGGGGCTACGGCACAGCGCTGCCGGCACGCGATGGCTGTGTGATCATTGATCTGGGGGCGCTCACCAAAATCATCCACTTTGATGCAGAGATGGGCGTCATTACCGTGGAGCCTGGCGTTACTCAAGGCATGCTGGCGGACTTTCTGGAGCGGGGGAACCACCCCTTTCTGGTACCCGTGACTGGCGCCGGGCCTACTCCCAGCGTGCTGGCCAACGCGCTGGAGCGTGGCTATGGCGTGACCCCGCACGTAGACCACTTTGGTGCGGTGACTGATATAGAAGCGGTGCTACCCGACGGCAGCCTGTACCGCACGGCTTTGCGCGAAGCAGGCGGCGAGGAGCTGGCCCGGCTATTCAAATATGGCATTGGCCCTTTTTCTACCGGCCTGTTCACGCAAAGCGGCTTTGGCATCGTGACCCGCATGAGCATTGTGCTGGCGCGTCGGCCGGAGTGCATCAAGGTCTGTCTGTTCAGCCTGAAGGATGACAGCCTGCTGGAGCCTGCCGTGTTGCGCATCCGCACCATCATGAGCCGCTTGGCGGGCACGGTGGGTGCCATCAACCTCATGAACCAGCACCGCGTACTCAGCATGGCGGCGCCTTTTCCGTTTGATTCGGTAGGACACGACGGCATGATTCCGCAATCGGTCATCACTTCAATGGGCAAGCAGTATCAAATCTTCCCCTGGACTGGTTTCGGCACCCTGTACGGTACACGGCGCATGGTGGCGGCTGCGCAAAAGGAAGTCAAAGCGGCATTGGGCGACATAGCCACCCGCATGATGTTCCTGACGCCCCGGCGCGCCAGTCAACTGGCAACCTTGACCCGAGCGATTCCCGGGGACTTCGGCAAAGGCTTGCAGGGCATGACGGCTACTCTTGCCAAGTCGCTTGAACTGGTGGTCGGCAGACCCAATGAAACGGCGCTGCCCCTGGCCTACTGGCGCAATCAGCGCCCCCAGGTGGGAGAATTCAAAAATCCGGCGCTCGACGGTTGCGGGCTGAAATGGTATGCCCCACTGGTGCCCATGCGCCCTGCAGACCTGCGCGCCTACGTGAACATGGTGAAAGAAATCGCCCCGCGCCACGGGCTGGAGCCCCTCATCACCTTCACCACGCTGAGCGACAAGCTATTTGACAGCACCGTGCCCCTTGTGTTTGACCGCGACAAGCCTGACGCTGTGGCCGCTGCCGCCGCGTGTTACGACGAGTTACTGCACGCAGGCCGAGCTAAAGGCTGGTTTCCCTACCGCGTAGGCATTGACACCATGCCCACGCTGGCCGGGTTGATGAGCGACTCAGCCCGCTTTCACCAGCGGCTGCGCAAAGACCTGGACCCGCATGACATCATGGCGCCAGGTCGATACCGATAAAAAAGGCGACTGAGCCACCCCGAGTGTCGGTCAAATTTACACCTCGTCGCCCCTCACGAGGACTCACACGGAAGAATCAGAATTAAGTTCTTTTAAATCAATGGCTTATTCATACTCGACTTAAATGGCACGCTCTGTGCTTATCATTACCCAGGCGGGTTCATTCGAGCCCTCTAATTTCAAACTTAGCAGGAGTTCACCATGAAAAACACCTTTAAGAAGCTGGCGGTCGCTGCTGCGATTGTTGGTGCCGCCGCTTCTGTTCACGCAACCCCCGTGGTTGGCACAGCCAATTTGAGCTTTGGCCAAGTCCTTGTGACCTTGGGCTTGCTCGATTTCAACCCCAATGTACCGTCCGGCCCTTTTGCAACTAACGGCACTTTTTTTACTTCAACTACTGCCAACAGCGGCTCATTTAAAGACCCAGTGTTCACAGCTGCACCCAGTGTCACAGGAGGAAATGTCCGCGACGTATCTGGTTTGCCTGGCCCTAATTTTTTCCCGACAAACGTAGTTCTTCCCGTGGGAATCGCTGATTTTATTAATTTCGATTTGCAACCCTTCTGGCACTTCACCGCTTCGTTTTTGGCACCAGGCTCGTTCGGTGGACCAGTCTTGCTGACTCAGCAGAGTAGTAACGTCTTTGCTAGCATCTCTATCTTGGGTACGGTATGTGACACTGGGGCCGACAACGTCTGCAACATTGGTGTAGATGATGTGACCAACTTCACTTTGGGCATTAGCTCACAATACAACAATACAACTGTTGCTCAAGTTGCAGCTACCGTGTTTGGCGGTGGTGGGCTGGACAACAACACTTGGTCTGGCACGCTGACGGCCACTCCACTTCCTGAGCCAGGTTCTCTTGCCTTGTTGGGACTGGGATTGGTGGGCTTGGTCAGTTTCCGCCGTCGTCAGGGCGTCTAATCATTAGGTGCTCAAGGTAATCTGGCAGTCTGATGATTGTCGGATTTTCTTACACCCA
>JANOAP010000680.1:0-3853 GCA_031411175.1 Rhodoferax sp.
CGAAGACACCACCGATGTGCATGTGCGTGAGCGCCAGGTGGGTTTTGTGTTCCAGCATTACGCCCTGTTTCGCCACATGACAGTGTTCGAAAACGTGGCGTTTGGCCTGCGTGTCAAACCCCGTGGTCAACGGCCATCTGACCTGCAAATCAAAAAAAAGGTGCACGACCTACTGGGCCTGGTGCAACTGGACTGGCTGGCAGACCGTTACCCCTCGCAGCTCTCGGGTGGCCAGCGCCAGCGTATCGCGCTGGCCCGTGCTTTGGCCGTAGAGCCCAAGGTGTTGCTGCTGGACGAACCCTTTGGCGCATTGGATGCCAAGGTGCGCAAGGAATTACGCCGCTGGCTGCGTCGCCTGCATGACGACCTGCATGTGACCAGTATCTTCGTCACCCACGACCAGGAGGAAGCACTGGAAGTGGCCGACCGCGTTGTGCTCATGAACCAGGGCAAAGTGGAGCAAATTGGCTCGCCGCAAGATGTGTGGGACCATCCGGCGAGCCCGTTTGTGTATGGCTTTCTGGGCGATGTGAACCTGTTCCATGGCCGCGCCCACGAAGGCGAGATCTACATCGGCGGTGGTGGTGCAGACGGCATTCGCCTGGACTCGCCCGAACACCGCGACGCCCAGGATGCCAAAGCTTTTGCCTATGTGCGTCCGCATGATGTGGACGTGAGCCGCTATGTGGCCGACGGCGGACCAGGCGGCTTGCAGGGGCCGCAGGGCATCATCGCCAAATTAAGCCATGCGATTGTGGTGGGCCCGATTGCCCGGCTGGAGCTCACCCGCGTAGATGCCACACCCGATGGGGACAACGACATTGTGGAAGCGCAGATAAGCTCACAACAGTTTCGTGAGCTGGGCCTGCGCGATGGTGAGACCGTGCGGGTTACGCCGCGCAAGGCACGTGTGTTTGTGCAGCCCTGAATTTTCAGTCCGCGCCAATGACAGCAATGACATCGAGCCACGAACCGGGGTCTTGGCGATGTTCATGTTTTTTCCTCCAGGTTATTTTGCACTGCGGCTCACAGTCAAATACGGCTTAATTTGGGCTCAGGTTGACAGCAGTAGCCAACCGTATCGCTAAATGGACTAACATTCATTGCATCTTCATCTCTGTGGAGAACGCCACGATGTTGCCCTTTGAGGGGATGCCAGTGCCGCTACAACTTGCCTTGACCGCCATCACGCTGTTGATCATTGGCGTGATGGGCATGGGCTGGTGGGTAGTCAAGCTCAAACATCAGTTGCGTGCCGCGGTGACCGGGCAGCGTGAAGCCGCAATGGCGATCAGTGTGGCCCAGAGCCAGGCCGAACAAGCGCAGCAGCGGTTAATCTCCATGTCGGATGCGCTGCCTCTCTCCGTGTTTCAGATGGTGATCGATCCCCAGGGCCATCTTATCTATAACTTCCTGGGTCACCGGGTGTTGCAGACGCTGGGGGTGTCTATGGAGGAAATCAAGGCCGATCCGGCCACCCGCTGGCGCTACATGCACCCCGACGATTTGGAACGTGCCAAGGCTGGCCTGATGGGTGCAGCGCAGCGTCTGCGGCTGGGCGAGCCCAAAGTAACGTTCGAGGCCGTGGTGCGTGTGCAGGACGGTCGCGGGGCGCGTTGGGTTCTCTGTGCGGTCTATGGTGTGAAGGCTCAAGCCGACGGCACCGTGACCTGGAACGGTTATTACCAGGATGTGACCGAACAGCAGGAAGCCCTCATACGACTCAAAGACAGCGAGGCCTATAACAAGATGCTGTTCCAGGGGTCGCACCGCCCCATGGTGGTGAGCGAGCCGGGGGTTGGCTTTATTGACTGCAATCCCGCGGCCGTTGCGATTTATGGCTACACCAGCCGCGAAGAGGTGTTGGGCAAGACAACGCTTGACGTAGCGGCGAAGTTCCAGGCAGACGGCACGGAAACGCGGCTTGCGCTGGGGCTGCGCGACAAGTTTGTGAAAGACACTGGCATCGAAGTGTTCGAGTGGCGACACCAGCGGCCCAATGGTGAAGTCTGGGATGCCATGGTGCACCTGACGCGCTTCAATTACAAAGGCAAGGCGTTGGAGCAGTTCACGCTGGAGGACATCACCGAGCGCAAACACAAAGAGCTGCAATTGCTGTTCACCCAGCAGGTGGTCGAAAACACCGGGCCCATGCTGTGGTTCGAGACCCAAAAGGGCCGCGTGGTGTACGCCAACAAGGCCGCACTGCGGTACCTTGGCTATACCTACGAGCAATGCCTAGCTTTGCATGGGCGCGACATCGTAGAGGGCTACAACCAATCCGCTTATGTGGCCCAAATGGAGCGTATTCGCAGCACCGGCCAGTATGAGTACAGAAAGGCGCGGCACAAGTGCGCCGATGGAACCCGCATAGATGTGCAAACACTGCTGTTTTTGGCCAACAGCGAAAACGGTGAACGCCTGATTACCTCGATCCATGACATCACCGCCCAGAAGCAGGCTGAAGAGCAAATGATGCACGCCAAAGAGGTCGCCGAGCAGGCCAGCCGTGTGAAGTCAGAGTTTCTGGCCAACATGAGCCATGAAATCCGCACGCCGATGAACGCCATTCTAGGGATGAGCCACCTGGCCTTGCAAACCGAGCTGCCACCACGCCAGCGCGACTACGTGCAAAAAATCCAGAACTCGGGCCAGCATTTGCTAGGCATCATTAACGATATTCTGGATTTTTCCAAAATCGAGGCTGGCAAGCTCAACGTCGAGACTACCCATTTCGAACTTGAAGATCTGCTGGACAACCTGTCCAACCTGATGTCGGACAAGGTGAATGCCAAAGGCCTGGAGCTGATTTTCGAGGTGGGGCAAGATGTTCCTTTTAGTCTGGTCGGAGATCCGCTGCGCTTGGGCCAGGTCCTCATCAACTACGTCGGCAACGCGATCAAATTCACAGACCAGGGGGAAATCGGCGTGGTCATCCGGGTGCAGGAACTCACCGAACAGGATGTTTTGCTGCACTTTTCGGTGAAGGACACAGGCATCGGCATGACACCACAGCAGATGTCCGTCCTGTTCCAGAGTTTTCAGCAAGCGGATATGTCCACCACGCGCAAATACGGGGGTACCGGCCTCGGGCTGGTCATCTCCAAAAAATTGGCTAATCTGATGGGTGGCGAGGCGGGTGTTGAGAGCCAATACGGTCAGGGTTCCACGTTTTGGTTTACGGCCCGCATGGCCATCAGCGAGGCGCAGCCCCCCAAGCTGCTGCCGCGCCCAGACCTTCGGGGCCGCCGGATCCTGGCAGTGGATGACAACGACAGCGCCCGCAAGGTTTTGATGGACATGCTGGGCGGCATGAGCTTCGAGGTCAAGGGTGCAGCGGCTGGGCAGGATGCGGTGTCGGAAGTGCAACGGGCAGCCGCCGAGGGTAAACCTTTTGAGGTGGTTTTACTCGACTGGAAAATGCCCGGCATGAGCGGCATTGAAACGGCACACCATATCAATGCACTGGGGCTGGCGCCACAGCCGCACTTGGCCATGGTCACAGCCTACAGGCGCGACGATGTGATTGAGGAAGCCACCGGCGTGGGCATCGCAGACGTGCTGACCAAGCCGGTTAGCCCGTCACAATTGTTTGACACCCTGATTCACCTGCTGGGCGGAGAGTCCCATGCCCGGGCGGCGCGGCAAATCACACCGACGGATGCACTCCAGGCTTTGGCCAGCATCCGGGGTGCGCGCGTCTTGTTGGCCGAAGACAACTCACTGAACCAGCAGGTCGCCACAGAGTTGATTACCCATGCGGGCCTGCAAGTTGACGTGGCCTCTAACGGCCTTGAGGCGGTGGCGATGGCACAGGCAAACCCGTACGACCTGGTGCTGATGGACATGCAGA
>JANOAP010000681.1:0-16918 GCA_031411175.1 Rhodoferax sp.
ATTCGTTGATGACGCGGCCCCATCGCTTGTCGTCTACTTGACGAAGCAACAAATCACTGCCCCCAGAAAGCATCTTCCTGCGCTTGGTCGCTTGAGAACAGCTTGACTTCGACGATCTTGCCGCCTTCGATGCGGATCAGGTCCACACCCGCTTGCTTCATCTTGATGCCATTGGCCTCGCCCGCAAATTCGATGGTGATAGCCACCCAGTCCCCGTTGGCCATGTAGTGGTCGGCACGGGTGATCGCGAACGTGCCTTTGGACACTTGCATCATCGCGCCCAGCATCGGGCCAACAGCGGCCATGCCCCGATGTGTGCCAGAAAACCGGTTCTTGCCGGGCTGGTGCCAGATCACGTCGGGAGAAATGATGCTGCCCAGTGTGGCTTGGTCGTTGGTTTGTACGGCCTTGATGTAAGTCTTGGCGATGTCGATGGTGTTCATGGTGTGTTCCTGTGTTGATTTAGATATGGTTATTGTTAGACAATCAAGACCCATTAGTATCGTATATGGGGACCTATTACTGATACATATTAGACTTTTTGCTAAAGCTTGCGCAGGGCCGCAAAGTGGCACAGCCCGCCTCAGGAGGGATGAAAGTGACGATGGAGATTCAGCGCCTGGGTTATCAACCGCAAGCGCCCCACCAGCTCGACCTGGAGGTTTTTTCTGTGGCCGACCTGAGGCTTCGGGCCAGGGAACAGGTGCGCGTCACCCATCGGTACGAGTTCCACACGGTGGTGTGCGTCACACAGGGCACCTGCACCCAGATGGTGGACTTCAAGTCGATCGCTTGTGCGCCGGGGTCGCTGCTGGTGGTGCGGGCAGGACAGGCCCACAACTACGGACCGGATGAAGATTGGGACGGCTGGAACCTGCTGTTTCGCCCTGAATTCGTCTTACCCGCATCAAAAACATCGCACGATCTCAAGCTCGCGCTTGATTTGGAGAGGCTGCCTGAACACATGGCCCTCAGTGGCCAGGAGCTGCGCAAGGTGACGGACTTGCTTCAGCAGATGCGCGAGGACACGCTGATGGATACGTTGATGGGTGCGCAGCAGGAAGACGTGCACACCTTGCTGCGCCACCAGCTCCACACGCTCTTGACGCGCTTGAGTATTCTGCAAGGCAGACGACAAACACAGGCGCCGCGGGTCTCTCCGGCATCGCAACGCTTCCAGCGTTTTCAGCAACTGGTGGACCAGCGTTTCACGCAATGGCACCAGGTGGCCGACTACGCCAGCCAACTCGGCTACACCGAAAAGAGCCTGGCGCGCGCAGTGGCCGCTGCGGCGGGCACTACAGCCAAAGCCTTCATCGCCGCGCGCATCAATCTGGAAGCCAAGCGCCTGCTGGTGCATTTGGACCTGCCCGTCGCCACCATCGCAGACAGGCTGGGGTTCGACGAGCCCACCAATTTCAGCAAGTTTTTCAAGCGGGAGGTAGGCTGCACGCCGGCAGAATTTCGAAAGCGGCAAAGAGCGCCTGTGGCAATGCCCACATAAATGAAGGAGCCGGTTAATCTTCCTCCCCTCAGTCAAATTCGGTGCAAAGAGACCTCAGGCTTTTCGCCAATAGCCAGGCTGGCGGCGATGATGGGTGACGGCCAAAATCCTCACCGTGCTGCCCTCCACGTCATAAACAACCGAGTAGGGAAATCTATGGAGAACCCGCCGCCGGTTGCCCTCGTCGTCTGCGGCCTTACCCAGAGGAAATTGACCGACTCGTTCAATGGTGTCGAAGACCTCTGCGCGAAAGGCATCCGCAATCAGCAGGTTTCGTTCGCTATACCAAAGCACCGCATCCCGAATATCGCTTTCGGCAACTGCGGCAAGTTCTACGAGGTATTGCGTCAAAGTGCAGCCAAACGCGCACGCGCCTCAGCCCACGGCACCATGTTGATAGCCCCTGAACGGATGCCCTCTTTGCGCCGCCGAATTTCGTCCTGCCATGCCTGGGCTACCACAGACTCATCTTCGCCATCCAGGCTGTCCAGCAGTGCCAGCACCACCGCAGACCGCTCCTGGGGAATCAGCGCAAGTGCTTCATCAATAACCTGATCCAGATGTGCATTCATGCGCATAAGTCTATCAGCGCCAGCCCAATTCAGGGGATGCAGTCACACCCGCGATCTCACACCCGCGTGGCCTACCGCTGCCTGGACTGGTCAGAGCGGCGCGAGCACTTGGCGGGTCTGTTGCCCTTGGTCAACGCGCTTTGATCCCCAGACGCGCTATTGGCTTGACCCTCACGCTACGTCAGGGTTGATACTGCGGGTTTTGGTGGCGCCACGTTGGCCCACCGCTGCCCAAGGAGCCCGCGTTTTGTTACTCAAAGTTGGTGAACTGGCCACCCGCACGGGCCTGACGGTGCGCACGCTGCACCACTACGACACGATTGGTCTGCTCAAGCCCTCGGCACGCTCGGACGCGGGCTACCGCCTCTACAACCAGGACGACGTGGCCCGGTTGCACGCCATCCAGGCGCTGCGCCACGTGGGTCTGTCGTTACCCGATGTGGGCGACATGCTGGCGCGCGGTGGCGAAGGCCTGGGCGACACCATCGCCCGCCAGATTCGCGCGCTGGGCCACGAGATCACCCAGGCCACCGAGCTGCAGGCGCGGCTGCAACTGCTTCACGAGCGCCTGGCCACCGGCAGCGAGCCCGACATGGCGGACTGGCTGGACACGCTGTCCCTGATGACGACCTATTCCAAATACTTCAGTGCCGCCGAGATCAAACGCATCCTGGACAACCGCAAGGCGCAAGCTGCGGTCTGGGAGCAACTGATCGCCGAGGTGCGAGTGGCCCTGGAGCAACAACTGGCCGCCGACACCAAGCCCGTGCAATCACTGGCCCTGCGCTGGATGAACCTGACGCTGGCCATGATGGACGACGACTTCAAGCTGATTGACCGCTGGGGCCAGATGTACAACACCGAACCCAAGGGGCAGTTTAAGAAGGGCCCCGGTCCCGAGGTCTTGAACTTCATCAACGCCGCAATCGCACTGCGCATGGCGGCCATGCTGCGCCATATGTCGCTGGCTGAATTGCAAACGCTACGCACCGGGCCACAGGCCGACATAGAGCAACTGGCACGCGATGCCCGTGTGCTGCATGCAGCCCAGGCCGACCTGGCCGGGCCTGCCGAGCGGGCGCTGGTCGCGCACTGGGAGCAGTTCATGCTGGTGGTGTGCGGCGGCAAACCCGCGCTGCTGCACAAGCTGATCGTGGCCTACACAGCCGAGCCTTTGCTGCACGGCACCACGGTGTTCGATACCGTGACGCTGGATGTCATCATGCGGGCGCTGGATGCCCAGGGCCATTCTCTCTCCAGCCCGTTCGTTGCATAAATAGCAAAAAAACGCTTGACCCTCACGCAACGTGAGGGCTGACCATTGCGGTTTTAGACATCAACACGCAATGCAAGGACACACGATGAACCCCCAACAACACCCACCTGACACCGACCGCGCCGCACTGATGCGCGACAAGAATTTTGTCTGGCTGATGGCCGGTGCCATCATCTCCCTGCTGGGTGACCAGTTCACGCTGGTGGCCCTGCCCTGGCTGGTGCTGCGCATGACCGGCGACACGCTGGTGCTGGGCACCGTGCTGGCGCTGATGAGTCTGCCGCGCGCGTTGTTCATCCTGATTGGTGGGGCCGTGGTGGACCGCTATTCGCCCAAGACGGTGCTCATGGTCACCAAGTACATCAACACGGCGTTGCTGGCGGCACTGGCCGTGCTGGTGTTGGCGGGCGGCCTGACGTTGTGGGCGGTGTACGCGCTGGCATTTGCCATCGGCCTGACAACGGCATTCAGTATTCCGTCGGCCACGTCCCTATTGCCGCATGTGATGCAGCGCGCCCAACTACCTGCCGCCAATGGCGTGATGATGGGCCTGCGCCAAGTGTCCATGTTCCTCGGCCCTCTGCTGGCCGGGTTGTTGATCGTGCTGTTTGGGGACGGCCCCACTGGCGGCTCTACGGGCAGCATCACAGCCGGTGCGGTGACCGACGCGACCGGTCTGGGGGTGGCCTTTGGTTTTGACGCTTTGAGTTTCCTGGCATCCGCCTGGACGCTGTCCCAGGTGCGCCTGCACAGCCAGATACACACCGGCGCGGCAGCGGCAGCAGCGGCCCCCGCCAACCAGCCGGTGTTTGCGGCGGTGGCTGCTGGCCTGCGCCACCTGTGGAATGACCGCGACATGCGCCTTTGTTTCATCTACTGGGGTGTGGTGGCGGTGCTGATCACCGGGCCGGTGCAAATTGCGGTGCCGGTGCTGGCAACCACGCTGAACCTGGGCGCCGCCGCGCTGGGTATCTTGCTGGGTGCACACGGTGCGGGCACGCTGATCGGCATGGCCCTGTCCGGCGCGAAGCCGGGCATGCGCCTGGGCACACTGGGCATGACCATGCTGGTGGTGGATGTAGTGGTGGGCGTGTTGTTCATGCCTATGGGCCTGATAACGGCCACCTGGCAGGGCGCGATGCTGCTGGGCACGATAGGCGTGCTGGGTGGCTTTATGCAGGTGTCCATCTTCACCTGGCTGCAACGGCGCACGCCACCGGCGTTGATGGGGCGGGTGATGAGCATGTTCATGTTCATCTTCCTCGGGCTGGCACCGCTGTCGGGCGCAGTCACCGGCTGGATGCTGCGCTCCGTCACGCTGACGCAGCTGTTTGTGGGCAGCGGTGGGCTGCTGGTGTGTATCGCGCTGCTGGCGCTGGTGGCCTCGCCGGTGCGGCAAGTGACGGACGGGCCTCCAACCCCGTGGCCACACCCGCGCGGTTTGTAGATGTAAAACCTGCCAAATGGGCCGCTAGCCCCCGTGAAATATGCTCAATCAGCTTCTGTTTTAATAGCAAAAGGAAGAACTTAATTCGGAAAACGCTCAACGTGCGTTTCGCCTCGACGGCCCAGGCAGGTGACGTGGCGGCCCGCAATCCAGACCGGGTAAACCACGCAGCCCGCTGCTGTGAAATCAACCCGCCACCCCCAACTTTCTGCCATGGCACTTGCCGTCAACACTATGGGGTCTTGCGATAGGTCCGTGCGGTTTGAGTGGGGCCGGCCTGGATCGTGCCGCGCACTCAGGGCGCAAACAAATCCACCCGGTCCGTGATGATGCCGTCGGTACCCAGCCTGGTCAGGCGCCGGGCCGCAGGCTCGTCGTTCACGGTGTAGCTCAGCGCCCGAAACCCGGCGCTTTTGGCCTGGGTGACGCTGGACTTGTCCCACAGAAGGTGGTTGCAGACGATGGCAACGCAGTCCAGTTGCAAGGCGGTTTCAAGCCAGCCTGTCCACAATTTATCGAGCAGCAGGCCGCGCGGCAGGTAGGGTGCTGCGGCCATTGCGCCGTGTAGGGCATCTGGCTCGAACGAGGTCATCAGCGGTGGCACGGCAGCGTCTTTCCACAAGCGCGCGGCCTCGTGCGCCACCACCTCACCGGTGTGGCGCTCCGCGCCAGGCGTGGGCTTGATTTCAATGTTCAGGAAATAACCGTTGCGCAACACAAACTGAGCGATGTTGTCCAGCGTGGGCAGGGGCTCGCCCGCAAATGCGCGTGAATGCCAGCTGCCTGCGTCCAGTTGCGACAGCACGCCCCAGGCGTGGTCGCCCCCAACGGCACTGGCGGCATGGCCCAGTTTGTCGGCACTGTTGGTGGTGCGGCTCAGGTTGGCATCGTGCATCAGAAAGGGCACGCCATCGGCGCTGAGCTTCACGTCACATTCAAACATCCGGTAGCCATGGCTGGCTCCCAGGCGAAAGGCGGCCAGCGTGTTTTCAGGGGCGAGCTTGCCTGCGCCCCGGTGCGCTACCCATTGTGGATAGGGCCAAGTCATATGGCCCCCACGGTCGCCCATAGCGTGTGGCTTCCTGCCCCCCGAGGGGGGCGCATTTTGCCTTGGGGCGGCCCGGCGGCAAAACCTTGCACCAGCATGTGCTAAGTCCTTTTGCCTGTGGCAGCGTCAAACCAGTGCAGGCGGTCCCTGCGTGGCGTGACGTGAATGGTGGTGCCAATGGCGGGGGGCACGTGGTTTTCACCGGTGCGCACAATCAATTGCTCGCCGCCCATGCGGCAGTAGACCAGCCGCTCGGCACCCAGCATCTCCAGTGTTTCCACCTGCAGGGCCCAGCCGGTGGGCGTGATGTCCAGATGCTCGGGGCGAATACCCAGTGTGCTGCCGGGTGGGCCACCCAGCTCGCTGTTGGGCGCACTCTTGAGAAGATTCATGGGCGGCGAGCCCATGAAGCTGGCGACGAAGGTGGTAGCAGGCTGGGTGTAAACCTCTTCGGGCGTGCCGAACTGTTCGACGTGGCCACCGTTCATGACCAGCATGCGCTGCGCCAGCGTCATGGCTTCTACCTGGTCATGGGTGACGAAGAGCGAGGTGATGCCCAGCTCGCGGTGCAGTTTTTGAATCTCCAGCCGGGTCTGCGCGCGCAGTTTGGCATCCAGATTGCTCAGGGGCTCATCAAACAAAAACACCTGCGGCTGGCGCACGATGGCGCGGCCCATGGCGACACGCTGGCGCTGGCCGCCTGACAGCTCGCGTGGTTTGCGTGTGAGCAGGGCACCCAGTTCAAGAATCTTGGCGGCCTTGTCAACACGCGTCTTGATCTCGTCTACCGGCACTTTGGCGATCTTCAAGCCATAGGCCATGTTGTCGAACACACTCATGTGCGGGTACAGCGCGTAGTTCTGGAAAACCATGGCGATATCGCGCTCGGATGGCTCCAGGTCGTTGACCACCCGCCCGCCGATGGAAATGTCACCGCTCGTTATTTCTTCCAGCCCGGCCACCATGCGAAGCAGCGTTGATTTGCCACAACCGGAAGGCCCGACGATGACGATGAATTCGCCATCGGTAATCGTGGCGTTCACGCCGTGGATGACCTGGTTGGCAGACGGACCTTTGCCGTACTTTTTGACAACATCTTTAAGCGTGATTGAGGCCATTATTTTCTTACTGTCATTTTTCTGTATCGACCAAACCCTTGACGAACCATTTTTGCATCAGCATTACCACCGCAGCAGGCGGCAGCATGGCCAGGATGGCGGTGGCCATGACGATGTTCCATTCGGTCTGCGCGTCGCCACCCGAAATCATCTGTTTGATGCCAATCACCACGGGGTACATGTTTTCTTCGGTGGTCACCAGCAAGGGCCACAGGTACTGGTTCCAGCCGTAAATGAACTGGATCACAAACAGCGCCGCCATGCTGGTTTTGGACAGCGGCACCAGCACGTCCCAGAAGAACCGCATGGGCCCCGCACCGTCCATGCGCGCGGCCTCCGTCAGCTCATCGGGCACGGTCAGAAAAAATTGCCTGAACAAAAAGGTCGCCGTGGCCGAGGCAATCAAGGGCACGGTGAGGCCAGCATAGCTGTTGAGCATGCCCAGATCGGCCACCACCTTGTAGGTGGGCAGAATCCGGACTTCCACCGGCAGCATGAGGGTTACAAAAATGGCCCAGAAAACGGCCATGCGAAACGGAAAGCGGAAATAGACGATGGCAAAGGCCGACAGAAGCGAGATGGCAATCTTGGCAATCGCGATGATCAGCGCCGACATCAGGCTGACGAACATCATTCGGCCCACCGCCGCATGGGTGCCCGTGCCGGTGCGCCCTCCAAACAGCGCTACCGAGTAGTTGTCCCACATCTGTGTGCCGGGCCAAAGGGACATGGGGACCTGAATCACCTCGTCCATCGTATGGGTGGACGCGATAAAGGTCAGGTAGACGGGGAATGCGACGACCAGTACGCCCATCATCAAAATGGCATGGGCCAGAATGCCCAGCGAGGCGCGGCGCTCAACCATCAGTAGTTCACCTTCTTCTCAACGTAACGGAATTGCACGACTGTCAAAGCCGCGACGATGACCATCAACACCACGGATTGCGCTGCGGAGCCGCCCAGATCCAGGGCCTTGATGCCGTCGAAATAGACCTTGTAAACCAGGATGGCTGTTTCTTTGCCCGGCCCACCGTGGGTGGCCGCATCGACAATGGCGAAGGTGTCGAAGAAAGCGTAGACCACGTTGATGACCAGCAGGAAAAACGTGGTGGGCGACAAGAGCGGGAACTGGATGGTCCAGAACCGGCGCCAGGGCTTGGCACCATCGATGGCCGCAGCTTCTATCAATGACTTGGGGATGCTTTGGAGGCCCGCCAGAAAGAACAGGAAGTTGTAGGAAATCTGCTTCCATACAGAGGCCATCACGATCAGCGTCATGGCGTGGTTGCCATTGAGCAGTGAATTCCACTCAAAGCCGATTTTGCGCAGCCCGTACGGCAAGATGCCAATGCTGGGCGAAAACATGAAGAGCCAGACCACTCCCGCCACAGCAGGTGCCACGGCATAGGGCCAGATCAGCAGGGTGCGGTAAAACAGCGAACCCCGCACAATGCGATCCGCAAACACTGCCAGCACCAGTGCCAGACTGATGCCCGACGCCGCTACCAGCACCGAGAAAACGGCTGTTGTCTTGAAAGACGCGAGGTAGGTCTCGTCGTTCCAGAGGTTGCGAAAATTCTCCAGCCCTATCCACTCCACCGTGGTGCCAAACGCGTCGGACTGCTGCATGGACTGGATGACCGCCTGTATGGCGGGCCAGAAAAAGAACACGCTAATCACCAAGACCTGAGGCGCGAGGAGCACCCAGGGCAACCATGGCGATCGAAAGAAGACGCGCTTTTCTGCGGACATCTTCCGGCTTCAGCAGATTTGGAAACCGGGCATGAATCGCGATTGACAGGTCAAGACTTATTCGCCTTTTGGAAACGCTCCAGCAACTCGTTGCCACGTTTGACGATGGAATCCAGCGCTTCCTTGGGCGCTTTCTTGCCACCCCAGACCTGCTCCAGTTCTTCGTCCTCGATGGTGCGGATCTGGACATAGTTGCCTAGCCGGATTCCGCGTGATTTCGCGGTTGTCTTGCGGATCATCTGATTCACAGCGGTGTCCGTGCCAGGGTTTTGCTTGTAGAAACCGGACTGCTCGGTGAGCTTGAAAGCCGCCATGGTGATGGGCAGATAGCCTGTGCGCTTGTGGCTGGCTGACTGCACTTCTGCATTTGACAGATAGTCAAAGAAAGCCGCTACGCCTTTGTACTCAGCAGGCTTCTTGCCGGCCAGTACCCACAGGCTGGCGCCTCCGATCACGGTGTTCTGGGGCGCACCGGGTACATCGGGGTAGTAGGGCAGCGTGGCGAGGGCGTAACCAAACTTGGCGTTTTTGGCCACGTTGCCATAGAAGCCGCTGGAGGTGGTGATCATGGCGCACTCGCCCGAGATGAAACTGGCTTCTGGCACGTTGGCACGGCCTTTGTAGACAAACAGGCCCTGCTTGGCCATGTTGGACAGGTTCTCAATATGGCGCACGTGCAATGGTGAATTGGAAACCAGACGGGCATCGGTGCCGCCCATACCGTTGCCCTTGGTAGCGAGTTCGACGTTGTGCCAGGTGGAGAAGCTCTCCATCTGCGTCCAACCCTGCCAGGCGGTGGTGAAAGGACACTTGTGTCCGCTGGCTTTTAGTTTGGCGGCAGCCAGCGCGACCTCAGGCCATGTGGTGGGCGGTGTTGAGGCGTCCAGCCCGGCCGCCTTGAAGGCATCCCGGTTGATATAAAACACTGTGGTTGAACTATTGAACGGGAAAGACAGCATCTGGCCATTGGGCGCGGTGTAGTAGCCTGCCACGGCGGGGATGTAAACGCTGGGGTCGAATTTGAAACCAGCGTCCTTCATGACCTGACCGACTGGCACGATGGCACTCTTGCTGGCCATCATCGTGGCGGTTCCCACCTCAAACACCTGCAGGATGTGGGGGGCGTTGCCAGCGCGGAAAGCCGCAATGGCACCGGTCATCGACTCGTCATAGGTGCCCTTGAAGGTGGGAACAATCTTGTAGTTTTTTTGTTTGGCGTTGAAATCCTTGGCCAGGTCGTTGACCCATTCCCCGTTGACAGCCGTCATCGAGTGCCACCACTGGATCTCGGTTTGTGCCAATACGGGTAATGCGGCGGAAGCGGCCAATGTGAAGGCTGCAAGTTTGAGTTTCATGGGATCTCCAGACGCGAAAGGCTTGAAGGATAACAAGCGCATATGTCAAAAATATGTCATTTTTATTAAACTCCCGATTTGGGCCCTGTACCACTGGGGTTTTCATCATGTGGCCCTGGACCTCATGTGTGAATGCTGCACTGCGGTAAAATTTCACCCCCGACGCCACGCGCACCAGGCAGCAACACAAGAACACGATGAACGCTCCCCTGAACCTCAACCAACTCGCGAATCTGGCTGGAGAACCGCACTCAGCCCAGGAGCGCATTCGCGAAATCCCCTACAACTACACCTCATTTTCCGACCGCGAAATCGTGATCCGGCTGCTGGGCGAGCGGGTGTGGGACCTGGTTCTGCAACTGCGCGGTGAACGGCGCACCGGGCGGTCTGCGCGCATGCTTTACGAAGTGCTGGGCGATATTTGGGTAGTGCAGCGCAACCCCTATCTGCAGGACGACCTGCTGGACAACCCCAAGCGCCGCCGTCAACTGGTGGAGGCGCTAAGGCACCGTCTGGGCGAGGTGCAAAAGCGGCGCACGCCAGATGTTGACGCCCCGCGTGATGCGCTGGTAGTGGAGCTTCTTGCGGCTGCCGACGCCGCTGTCGCGCGTTTTGACGTGGGGTTTGACAAGGTGGCGCACATGCGCCGCAAGACCCGCCAGTTACTTAACCGGCTGACGGCCAAAGACAACATCAAGTTTGATGCACTGAGCCGCGTGTCCCACGTGACCGATGCCACAGACTGGCGCGTGGAATACCCGTTTGTGGTGTTGACGCCGGATACTGAGGCTGAAATGGCCGGTCTGGTCAAAGGCTGCATCGACCTGGGGCTGACCATCATTCCCCGCGGCGGCGGCACGGGCTACACCGGTGGTGCGATCCCATTGACCTGGAAAAGCGCGGTCATCAACACCGAAAAGCTCGAAGCCATGACCGAGGTCGAGATGATATCTTTGCCCGGCATGGACAAAGCGGTGGCCACCATCTGGTCGGAGGCCGGTGTAGTCACCCAGCGCGTGGCCGATGCTGCCGAGCGCGGCGGCTTTGTGTTTGCCGTGGACCCGACATCAGCCGAAGCCTCGTGTGTGGGCGGCAATGTGGCCATGAATGCAGGCGGCAAAAAGGCCGTGTTGTGGGGCACGGCGCTGGACAACCTGGCTTCGTGGCGCATGGTGACACCGCAAGCCACCTGGCTGGAAGTGACCCGCCTGAACCACAACATGGGCAAGATCCATGACGTACCAACGGCCAGCTTCGAGCTGAAATATTTCAAGGCCGACGGCAAGACGCTGGAGCGTACCGAGCGGCTGGACATTCCCGGCAAATCCTTCCGCAAGGAAGGCCTGGGCAAAGACGTGACCGACAAGTTCCTGAGTGGCCTGCCCGGCATTCAGAAAGAAGGCTGCGATGGCCTCATCACCAGTTGCCGCTGGGTGGTGCACCGCATGCCCAGCCACACCCGCACCGTGTGCCTGGAGTTTTTTGGAAATGCCAAGGATGCCGTGCCCAGCATCGTTGAGATCAAGGACTTCATGTTCGCGGAACAGAAGCGCTCGGGCGTGTTGCTGGCGGGTCTGGAGCATCTGGACGACCGGTATCTGAAGGCCGTGGGCTACACGACCAAGTCCAAGCGCGCGGTGTCGTCGGGCTCGGGCCTGCCCAAGATGGTGCTATTTGGCGACATTGCGGGAGACGACGCAGATGCCGTGGCGCGTGCTACCTCGGAAGTGGTGCGCATTGCCAATTCACGCAGTGGCGAGGGCTTCATCGCCATCAGCCCCGAGGCGCGCAAAAAATTCTGGCTGGACCGCAAGCGCACGGCCGCCATCAGCAAGCACACCAATGCCTTCAAGATCAATGAAGACGTGGTGATTCCCCTGCCACGCATGGCGGAGTACACCGATGGCATCGAGCGCATCAACATCGAGCTGAGCCTGCAAAACAAGCTCAAGCTGTGCGACGCGCTGGATGAGTTTTTTACCAAGGGCAACCTGCCCCTGGGCAAGCATGACGACCTGAACGAAGTCGCTTCGCCCGACCTGCTGGAAGACCGCGTGGCCCAGGCCGTGGCCTTGATTGGCGAAGTGCGCACGCTGTGGGCCGGGTGGCTGCAAGACGTGGATGCGCTATTTGAGCCCCTGCAAGACCACACGCTGCGCGCCAGCTGGAAAACCCAGATTCGTGCCCGGCTGCAGGGCATCTTCAGCGGGGCGGCGTTTGCGCCCATCCTGAACGAGTGCAATGCCGTGCACAAGCGGGTGCTCAAAGGCCGCGTCTGGGTGGCTCTGCACATGCATGCCGGTGACGGCAATGTGCACACCAATATTCCCGTGAACAGCGATGACTACGAGATGCTGCAAGCTGCACATGGGGCCGTCAAACGCATCATGGCGCTGGCCCGATCGCTGGATGGTGTGATCTCTGGCGAGCACGGCATTGGCATCACCAAGCTGGAGTTTTTGAGCGACGCCGAATTGCAGCCATTTACCGATTACAAAGCCAGGGTTGATCCTGAGGGGCGCTTCAACAAGGGCAAGTTGCTGCGAAATAAGGAGCTGTCTGAGCAATCAGAACGGGCTCTAGAGCCCGATTCTCGTCAGAGGGATCATTCGGTGGAGCGTAGTGGCGTCATGCATGCAGATTTGACCAACGCCTACACCCCCAGCTTCGGTTTGATGGGGCACGAGTCGCTGATCATGCAGCAGTCTGACATTGGAGCCATCGCCGATTCGGTGAAAGACTGCCTGCGCTGCGGCAAATGCAAGCCGGTGTGTGCCACCCACGTGCCGCGCGCCAACCTGCTGTACAGCCCGCGCAACAAAATCCTTGCCACCTCACTGCTGGTGGAAGCCTTTCTTTACGAAGAGCAGACCCGCCGCGGCATCTCCATCCGCCACTGGCAGGAGTTTGAAGACGTGGCAGACCACTGCACGGTGTGTCACAAGTGTTTAAGTCCCTGCCCGGTGGACATCGACTTTGGCGAAGTTTCGATGAACATGCGCAACCTGCTGCGCAAGATGGGCCAGAAATCCTTCCGGCCCGGCAATGCGGCGGCCATGTTCTTCCTGAACGCCACCAGCCCGCAGACCATCAAGCTGATGCGATCGGCCATGGTGGATGTGGGCTTCAAGGCGCAGCGCCTGGCCAATGACCTGCTGCGCAACTTTGCGACAAAGCAGACCGCCAAGCCGCCCGCGACGGTGGGGGTGGCTCCCATCAAGGAGCAGGTGATTCACTTCATCAACAAGAAAATGCCGGGTGGCCTGCCCAAGAAAACCGCGCGTGCCCTGCTGGACATTGAAGATGGCGACTACGTGCCCATCATCCGCAACCCCAAAACCACCAGCAGCGAGACCGAGGCGGTGTTTTACTTCCCTGGTTGTGGGTCCGAGCGGCTATTCAGCCAGGTGGGGCTGGCCACGCAGGCCATGTTGTGGCATGCGGGCGTGCAGACGGTGCTGCCGCCTGGCTACCTGTGCTGTGGCTACCCGCAGCGCGGTTCGGGCCAGTTCGACAAGGCAGAGAAGATGATCACGGACAACCGGGTGTTGTTCCATCGCGTGGCCAACACGCTCAATTACCTGGACATCAAGACCGTGGTGGTGAGTTGTGGTACCTGCTATGACCAGTTGCAAGGCTACGAGTTTGACAAGATATTCCCCGGCTGCCGCATCATCGACATTCACGAGTACTTGCTGGAGAAAAACATTACCTTGGCGGCCCAAACCGGCGCGAATGGCGCGGGCTACCTGTACCACGACCCGTGCCACAGCCCCATGAAGCTGCAAGACCCGATGAAAACCGTCAAGGCGCTGGTGGGCAGCAATGTGCTGAAGAACGACCGTTGCTGTGGCGAATCCGGCACGCTGGGCGTGACCCGGCCCGACATCTCCACGCAAATCCGCTTCCGCAAGGAAGAAGAACTGCGCAAGGGCGAGAAAGACCTGCGCGCGTTGGCTGCCATTCCCGACAAGGCTAATGTGAAAATCCTGACCAGCTGCCCGAGTTGCCTGCAAGGGCTGACCCGTTATGGCAACGACCTGAACAACGGCTTGCTGGAAGCCGACTACATCGTGGTGGAGATGGCCCATCGGATTCTGGGAGACCAGTGGCTGCCGCAGTACGTGGCGGCGGCCAATAGCGGCGGTATTGAGCGTGTGCTGGTTTAGCTGCTCACGCGGTGCATATTTCCCTGAACAGGTAAAAGTACCGTTGCGCCTGGTGCCATTTCTGCCTTTGGAGTAGCGAAATTTCTGGCACGATGGTAAAAACTGTCACATGATGTGTCATGTATAAAGTTTTGCTGGTCTCAGCCGAGGTCGCGACACATCAGGTGACGCCATCCTGCGGCCTGTTTTCGGGGGTGCTATCTTGTCAAACCGTGCTTCACTGAACCACATTTACCGATCAATCTGGAATCCGTCTCTGGGCGTGATGGTGGCTGTCGCCGAAATCGCTAGCGCCTGCTGTGGCGCGACGTCCTCCGCCCAGGCCCAATCCCAACCCTCAGCTTTGCCAACGGGTGGCGTCGCAGTCCATGGAAGTGCCTTGTTCAACACCGGGCAGGCCAACAAACTGGTGGTGACCACCCAAAACGGTGCGGGCACGAATCACTCCGCCATCAACTGGAACAGCTTTTCGATTGGTGCTGGCAATACGACGCAGTTTGTGCAGCCCAGCGCGGCAAGCACGTCGATCAATCGTGTGGTGACGAATACGCCGACCGAACTCTTTGGCACCCTGAGCAGCAATGGCAAGCTCGTGCTGGTGAACCAGTCTGGCATTGCCGTGGGCGCTGGGGCGGTGGTGGACACCGCCGGTTTCACGGCCTCTGCCATGGGCATGTCCGAGGCGGATGCCATTGCCGGGCGGCTGCGCTTTGGTGGTAGCGGCCTTTATGAGTCTGGCGGTGCGCTGACCGTTCAGGGCAACGTCATTGCCCGGGGCGGCGATGTGGTGCTGATCGCCCCCAGTATTGACCTGGCCAAAACCGCCGTCGTAGAAGCCCAGGGCGGCAGTGTCATTTTGGCGGCAGGGCATGGGGTAGAAGTCACCGGCCGTGGGCTTGAAGGCATTACGTTGCAGGTGCAGGCACCTGCTGACAGGGCTGTGAATCTGGGGACGCTCAAGGGCGACGCCGTGGGCATCTTTGCGGGTAACTTGAAACACAGCGGAATGATTCAGGCGTCGACTGCCAATCTGGAAGGTGGTAAGGTGGTGCTCAAAGCGGTCGATCTGCTGGAGATTGATGGTCAGGTCAAGGCGGTCGGCACAGGAGGCAAGGGTGGCGTCATCCACGCAACCGCCGACAAAATCGTTCTGCGCAAAACGGCTGATGTGGATGCCAGCGGCATGACGGGTGGCGGTGAAATCCGTATTGGCGGCGGCTGGCATGGAGAAGATGCCCGCATCAGCAACGCAAATCAGAGCGTGGTGTTGGAGGGAGCGCAAATTAAGGCCAATGCCATCGACCGTGGTGATGGCGGTAGTGTCGTGGTCTGGGCGGACGGCGCAACTCGTTTTCTTGGGTCAGTGAGCGCGCGCGGCGGCTCCGCTGGCGGCGACGGCGGGCATGCAGAGGTGTCCGGCAAACAGTACCTTGATTTTCGGGGCGCTGCAGACTTGTCATCACCCATGGGCAGCAAGGGCTCACTGCTGCTGGACCCTATTAACATCACGATTTCTGCCGGTCCACCGGACCTGAATGGTGACTCCACGCCGGGCGACGATGTAACTGCCGCAGGAATTGTTTTTGCCGACTTTGGCACCAGCAACAGCGTGATCACTGCGACGCAAGTGGGCACTTTGCTTAACACAGGTAACTTAGTACTGGAGGCAAACAACAACCTTACTGTTGCCTCGCCAATTTCCAAGTCGGGTGCCGGCGCAACATCGCTGACGCTGCACGGCAGCAACAATGTGATTGTCAATTCGCCGATCACCACGACCGGCGGCGCCTTGAATATCACGATGCTGGCTGCGGGGGGGTTGGCCATCAATGCAAACGTCAATGCAGGAACCGGTAACGTGACCTTGACCGGTAATTCAGGCATCACCCAGAGCGGTGGCGGGATTACCGGCGCAACGCTGACGGCCAGTTCGGCATCAGGCAATGTCACGCTCAACGGTGCCAACAGTGTGACAACAGCCCGGTTCCCCAACGCGGGGACCGTGCAATTCAATAACACGGCGGCGGCCTACAGCTTGGGCGGAACCGGTGCGAGTTCGCTGACCGTAACGGGCACTGGCGCGGTCACGATTGACCAGGCAGTGACCTACCCCAACGTCAATATTTCCAGCAATGGGGGCATTACGGTGGGTGCGAGCATCACGTCGCCTCTGGCCTTGAACTTAACCACTGTCAACAACCTGATTTCACAGTCAGGCCTGAGTCACCAGATTACCTCCGGGCCGGCGACTGTGAATGCAGGTACTTTTGACATCACTTTGGGCAATTCGAACGACTTTTCGACGCTGAACCTGACGGGTGCGAACATTCTGGTCAAGGATGTCAATGCGTTGAACGTTACGACGCTGAACTATGGTGTTGGCAGCAATGTTTACCTGGAAGCCGGCGGTGCGTTGACGCTTCCGGCCGGCAATATTCTCACCACCGGCCAGTTGTCGCTTTACAGCGGCACCACGCTCACCACGCCTGGTAACCTGAGCGGTTCGACCGTCATTCTTGAAGGGCCTCTTGGCCTGAATATTGGGAACAACGTCACCGCCACCGGCCCATTGTTCCTGACGGGTGGTGCCACCTCTGGCGTTAACCAGACGGCGGGCGCGATTACCGCAACGGGCGGACTCACCACGGTTTCCGCCAGCACAAGCCCCGTGAACCTC